>JBNLFC010000522.1:0-2483 GCA_050305335.1 Leptospirales bacterium | reverse complement strand
AAACTGAAAAAGAATAAACCGTAAAGTGCGTCCGAAAAAAACCGGCTCTCCATCGCCCCGGGCGGGGCAAGGATTCATTACATTTTCAGTTCACAGATCACCATGCCGGATGGCTGCATTGAGGGAATCCATCATATCCGGGAGATGTTTTTCCACAATGCGGGAATAATCGTAGGAGATGATATTCTGCCCCCGTTCGCCGGAGGAGAGGCCATAGATGGAGTGATAGCGGTCATCTAATTCGTCGGTTATTCTGTATTTCCACACGATCTTTTCATCAGATAATCTTCGGATTCGAAGTTCCAGATCCGTTTGTACAAAATAAGACACATAAGGTAGACCGAGTATCCTGGTAAACCACGCATAGAAACTGGAGCCATAATAGTACAGTGTTTCACGCAGATGGGAACGGTAGAGAACACCTTCCAGTCTATACTGGATTTTCGCGTAAGGGTCCTGGCGAAGATAGACCACCTTCTGGAAGGGCCCAGTATTGGTGAACAGATTGTAGAATGCGATTGAATATCCATCGGTCATGGATCCAATGTTGTATACGGCAGCTACGGTATGGGTATCTGGAATGTCTGAATCAAATTTAATCCACAATACGAATGGAAAAAAACCGATCCAGGTGTTGGCATCGCTGCTGGATATTCTGGGCCGCAGGTCGACAAAACCGTCCACGCCAAGTGTGTGTGGAATTGTTTTAATATAGTATGGTTCTGTCTGCTTTTCCGGAACAAACACCAGACCATGATCGATGGAAGCGGATGTGCAGTTGCTTGTAATAACGGACAGGATTAGCAGAGGGATTATCAAGAGCAAATGGTGTTTCATTGTTCGATTCTGGCAATCGGTCCCAGATACTCACTGAGTCCCGATGAAAAGATCTCCTGGATCAAAGCTATTTTTGACTTTCCATGACCAAACATATAGTATCGCCCACAGAAAGGTCCCTTTTTTTGAAAGGCCTTTTCAAAAAAATCCGAATCTCCGTACAGAAAATGGGTAATAATTCTGTTTAGATTCCCAATTCCATCCAGGTTTGCCCAGATAGTCTGGTCTGGATTTTTTATGTAAAAATCCATGTTTTCTCTAGACCACCATGAAACGGCGTAGGCAATTCGTTTGCCTGATGCTGTGCGCAACCATGTCTGTCGCCGGATGTGTGGTTCGGATATCAATTTCACTTCAATGGGAGCGTTATCGTCATGAACATCCAGATCAGTGCTGATCAGGTCGATTTCTATTTTTTCGCCTGTCAATTCTTCAAAATACGATGTAGGTGAAAAATCACTGGTCAACAACCGAAACCAGCTGGGATTGATGTTCAACTGTGATAGCAAAGATCGATCGGATGCAATACCGTCACGAATTTCGACGCTATTTTTTACTGTGTGCCAGAGAGGATCCATAATCAAGGGAAGGTCATTCTGGTGCCGATGGATATGTGGCCCATCGGCACCTGTCAGTTTTCAATTCATTCCGATCAAATGGATGATGTTTGCAATGCTTTCTTTCGGTTGTTTCACGAAAATATTTTTATCATCCCAAACATATCCTGATAGAATAGAAGTTATGGATTTTTTTATTTCACCATCTTTCTTCTTTGCGAAAAAGATTTTATGCAGACGTCCATCGTACCAGGCCAGGACGAATTCTCTGAAAACGTTGATTCCTTTCATCATGTATTCGGAGTAATCTTTTTCCCAATCTACGCTTTCGCCGCCCAGGGATTTTGCGATCAGTTCGCCGGCACGCATTCCGGATTCCAGGGCCAGCGTCACGCCTGAGGAGAACACCGGGTCAAGGAATTCCGTTGCATTGCCAGCCATTGCATAGTTGGGGCCGTACATGGATTTGATAGCCGCTGAATAGCCCAGCAACGAATTCACAGGGA
Organism: Leptospirales bacterium; assembly: GCA_050305335.1. Lineage (GTDB taxonomy): Bacteria > Spirochaetota > Leptospiria > Leptospirales > Leptonemataceae > JBNLFC01. The sequence continues at coordinate 583 of JBNLFC010000522.1, read as the reverse complement.
CCACTCTTTCGGCATTCTTAAAACGCTCTCTAGCGTTGGGGTTATCTGCCATGATCTTATTGAAGAAGTCTTCATCGGACATTTTATGACGCTGGTAATACTCTTCCGAGCAAACGATCCCGACCGACGTGACTCCATCGCTGAACGGAATGACCCAGATCCATGCATCATTGTTTCCGTGAATATAGATGTAAATGTAACCCTCCATTTCGCCTGAAGGACGAGAATCGTTTTTCATTCTGCAAAAAACAGCGCGTCTTGTAACCAGGTGAGACGGCTCATCCAGGCCTAGCAATTTTGGGAACATACGTGCATACCCGGAGGCATCCAGAACGAATTTTCCTTTAAATCTGAGCGGATCCCCCGATGCATTTTTTGCATCCATCTCAAGCGTGGCCGGATCGAAACTTGTAATTTCCGTTTCCGAATAGAGTTTTGCACCAAACCGAACGGCTTCCTTGAGGAGAACGTCATCAAAGTCCTCTCGTTTCACCTGGTAGGTGTTTCCCCATTTCTGGCCCAGATTCTGTTTGAAATGAAAAATTTCTTCCTGGTGTTGGTCATCCTGAAAAACGGCCCCCCC
>JBNLFC010000521.1:0-2518 GCA_050305335.1 Leptospirales bacterium | reverse complement strand
GGACCACTTTTATGGGCACATGGTAAAAAATATAACTCTGTTCCTATCAGTCCTCGCCCTTGCTTCTATCACTCTCTCCTCATGTGGAAAGAAGAAGCCGGACGGCTCGGAGTTTGCCGAGGTTTGCGCAAAAATTGCAAAGTGTGATGCTCAACTGGCAGCGGTACCGGATGCTCAGAAACAGTGTCAGAATCTTCTGGCCCAGGTATCCGAAAAACTTCCTGCTACAGTTCCTGCAATCAAAGAGTGTGCTGAGAAGACCCCATGTGAAGAACTCAGCCTGCAAAAATGTGCAGCACCCAGCATGCAAGAGCTTAAGGGCCTGGTTAATCCGTGATGAATTCCGGTATACGGTGCCTGTTCACCGTATACCGGCGTTCTCCGTAAGGAGCGAAAGCAGTTTCTCTGCTCTTTTTACCCATTGATATTCCCCGGGCGCAAATCGTGTTGCCCGAACCTTGCCCTCTCTAGCTTCCAGCATGGCTGTTTTCCACTCTTCCACATCTGCAGCTCCACAGAATCGGGCGCCTCTGGCAACCTCCCGAAATACCGGTATATCCGACGTGACAATGGCGAGCCCGTAGCTCATGGCTTCCAGAAGGGGCAGGCCAAATCCTTCGTGTAGACTCGGGTAAAAGAAGTGAGTTGCTTTACCGTAACACCAGGCCAATTCTTCGTCAGAAATCTCGGGCAGATAGTGTATACCTTCTCCGGTCAGCTCTCCTGATGCCAGCATTGAGTGGGTTTCGCTTTCACCCCAGCCCTTCTTCCCCGCGATGAGAAGAGGGGGAAGGGGAATTCCCTTTTTGAATAGATCTCGATAGGCATGAATCAACGTTATCTGGTTTTTTCTCGGTTCAATGGTGCCTACGGTAATCCAGAACGACTGGAAAGAGGAAGGAAGAGCCGCAGGTTTTACTCTTTTGCGAACTTCCAGAGGTCGGTCCACCCCGGGATATACAACACAGAGGGCGTTTGAATCCAGGCGGGGAAAAAAGTGTAAAATATCCTGTCCGGTGGTTTCGGAGAGGCAGATGATTTTCCGCGCTCTGCGCAAAACCCGGCCATCCAGCAGGCGATGCTGGATTCGATTGGCCAGGGTCATAGTAGAGGGAGCAACAAAAGAGTTCAGATCGTGAAAATTGACCACCATGGGAGGAAGGCGTTCAGCCGGGGGGATCCAGGGAAGCATGGCCAGTGTACCCCAGAAAAGGTGGCAATTTTCTCTGGCAAGCAAAGGAGGGAGCTGGAAGTTGACCCAGAGTGGACCGGGCAAGCTTTTTTCCCCGGGTCCGGGCTGGATGAGTGAGACATGGGAGTGTTCAAGCAGATGTGAGAATTCTCTGTGAATGGGGCGGTTAGAGAAAAGACTCCAGTGGATGTTGCCGGGCAGAAGAAAGAGCTCTTTCAGCATACGGTAGAGGTAGCGTGCGTTCCCATTGTTGGGAATGATGAGAGGCCGTGCGTCTACACCGATATGCAACTTGTTCTTCATAAATAGGCCAGGGATAGGTGGCCGGGCGCGGTTGCAACTCCTATTCCAGAAAATGAGAAATTCCGGGTATAATAGATGACCGCAGAAAAAAGAATTATCCTTGTAACTGAGCGCAGGGGGAGTGAAATCACTGCCGAAAGACCATGGAAGATGTAGCAGCCGGATACCATTTTCTGCATCTCCTCTCGGAATCGGAGGCGGCGGCTCTGGGTATCAACCTGAATGACAGGTTGATGCACAATGTCTACCGCACCATAAGGTCTCTTTCGTCCACCCGCTTTGCCAGGAAAGGGGCGCTTTTTACTATAGCATCCAATCTGATTGATCCGGCCGAGGCAGGTCGCAAAGAGCGTGTAGCTGCCCTGCGCAAATTGATCAACGATGGCCTTGTAGTCCAGATCTACCGTCTCGATTACCTCGGGGGAGTTCGTCTGTCGGTGGTCCCCTGTTTTATCTCGGTGGGTGAAGAGGATCGCAATGAATCTCTGGAAATATTTCGTGAAACCATTGCTCTCTCTGTTGCGTCCCTTGAGAAAATCCTGGAGTCACTGCCACCCTTCGATGTAGATCAGTATCGAGTTGAGCTGGATCTGGATTTGAATGTGGAGGGAGCGGCCCTGGAGATGTCCAGAATTCCTTACAGCATTGTTTCACTACTGGATGGTGTTGTGGTGGCCCGCTTTGATGTTTTGCCCAACCCGGATATGCTCGAAACCTCCAGAAAAGAAATCATAGATGAACTTGCGGTCCGACGGAAAATCGCCGTTATTCCTTTTTATGGCCTGATGCCTCTCAGAGAAGAGGCAATTATGGATCGCTTTGAAGCGTCGGTCAATTTTATGGATGAGAGAATCATTCCTCTCTACAGAAATAAAGGAAGTCTGAAGCGAGAGCTGGATCAGATCGCGCTGGAAGAGGAGGACTACGGCGAGCTTTACAACATCAAAGATTTCATGGAGCTCACGCATGTCACCACCAGCCAGCAGGGTGCGGGCTGGCGCGAGATAGACCAGCTTCTGAAGG
>JBNLFC010000520.1:0-2518 GCA_050305335.1 Leptospirales bacterium | reverse complement strand
CTTCGACCTCTCCTTTTTCATGGAGAAAAATTGGAACCTGGGAAGGAGATCCTGTGGGGTATTATGGGATATGTGGCAATCTTTCCCACGGCGTTGCTTTCTATACTCCTGGTAATTCCTCTGGCAGACAGGGGATTGGATGACATGAGATTTGCACACCCTATCGTCTTCCATATGGATCAGCATTTTTTACTGCTTTTTTTCTTTGCTGCCGTGCTTGTTCCGATTTTTGAGGAGGTGATGTTTCGCGGTTTTTTATACGGGTTTTTGAGAAAATACATGCGAACTTTTCCGGCCGCTCTCATTTCCGGAATGATATTTGCGTCATTGCATCCCCAGGGGAAGATTGCTCTTCCCTATTTAACTATCATAGGAGCAGGATTTGCCGGGCTGCGGGAGTTGCGCCCCAATTTTATTGCCAGCGTCGTTATGCATTCCATGGTAAATTCAATGGCCTTTGGTATAGCGTACTTTGTTTTGATTTATCGTCCCTGGTAAAGGATTCTTTTTGTTTCTCCATTTTTTGTAAATCTGGTAAAAATTTTCCTGGAAAAAAGCGAAAATTTAACGATATTTTGTTCGCAAATTTTCTTTTTATGCCCGATTTCGGCATGAGGAAGGTATAATTTATAGTGTAAGCTTTCCGGAGCGTCATTAACAAATTTGCCTTCTCATCTCAAAAGTATGGATTGTTTTGAGATGAGTTGTAACGATGAGTTCTTACAAGGAAAACAATATGATGAATCTACGAGCCAGAACCCGGGTGCATAAATGGACAGTATCTGCGAGGTTTATCCTGCCGTCACTGATGGTTGCCTTTTTTTTTACCGCGTGCGCCACTGCGCCGGATCCGGTCCCTGATCGCTATCTGACGCAAAAGAGCGAAACACAGACCAGTGCTCTTGATGATATAGAAGGCAAGATTATCGAAGCCAGGCAGGCTATGGATGAGGCGCGTAATGTAAAAGATCTTTCCGATGGGACATTGCAGGTTGCCCGTGCCAGGAAGGAGTGGCATGAAGCTGAAAAAAAGATGCTGGATTTGCGAAAAAGAGTGGTGGACCTCTGGCGAAGCGCTGAAGAGCGGACCAAACAGGATCAAATGGTCACTGCCAATAACGCAGCTCTTACCAGGGATACCCAATGGATTCAGTACTACGAAACACGTCTTAACCAGACTACACTGGATCTTCAGTATAAAGATGCTCTGCTGCAGGCGTATGTTTCTGAGCGAGAATGGCTGCGCGCGAAAATTGCGGCCGAGAATCTGGCAAACAAAGTTGTGGAGCCTGATCCGAAAGAACAGAGCTTTTTACACAGGGGGCCTCTGGTTGACATCAGCGAGTATGAACGTTATAAGAATTCCAGAAAGGAGCTCGTTCAAAAACTCAAAGTGCGTCTGGACGAGGCTGCCAAAAAGGTAAATGAGACAAAGTCCAGAGTCAAGTCCCCGGACGATATTTAAAGTTCTGAAAACCATGTTGAACAATTACAGGAGTGATATTATGGCAACCAGATTCCTGAAAAATTCCACCGGGAAAAGAAAGCACTTCAAGGCAGGATCAATTTCTCTTTGCTTTCCGGCAATACTTCTATGGGGCTTTTTTTTCACATCGCTTAAGGCGGATGTCATATATTTTCCATGGCAGTACAATTCATTATACAGTGAAAAGGTTGCACTGGAACTGGAGCTAAAGCAGCTCCGTTCTCAGTATGGCAATGAAAAGCAGAATCTCAACGATACCATCAACGACCTCCAGGCGAAACTCGATCGATTGAATAAGGACTTCCAGCTCTCCGAAGAGATGAGGAGGAAGGACCAGAGAGATGCGGCTCAACGAATCGCGGATTTGAAGAGAAGCATAGATACTCTGGGAAGAAAGAGCGGTGATCGTGAAAAAGATCTGCTGGATGCGATGAAAGAACAGGAGAGCAGATATCAAGGAGAAATTGAAAAGCTAAAACGCGAGCTGGAGGAGGAGAAGAGCGGGCGAATTAAAGACCTCGCGGATCTGGAAGAGAAATACAGGGCCTTAATCAGGGACAAAGAGAAGGAACTTGCATCTCGCAATGATGAGCTGGATCGCCTGAAAGACCTGAGCAACAACCAGAAGACGGAGCTGGAACGACTCAAACTGCAGGCTGATCAGTTGAATGATAAGCTTCAGCAGGAGATTCAGAGCGGGAATATTCGTATAAAGAAATTTCATGATCGTGTTGTAATCAATATTGATGATCGTATATCTTTTGATTCTGGTTCCGATCGGCTAAAAAAAGATGTGTTTCCTGCTCTTGCAAAGATTGCCGATATCCTATCAGATTATCCGGAAAACCGTATTCTTGTGGAAGGACATACAGACAATATTCCTATCCACAACCGACAGTTTGAAGATAACTGGGCTCTTTCCAGCGCGCGGGCTCTGGCCGTGCTGAGGTATCTGCTCCAGAACAAGAAATTGAACGCTTCACGTTTTACAGTAGAAGGCTATGCGGAATATTCTCCTATTGTGCCCAATGA
>JBNLFC010000519.1:0-2524 GCA_050305335.1 Leptospirales bacterium | reverse complement strand
AGAAATCCAAGGCAATATCGGCCCATCCCATTATTCCCAGCACCATCAGTATCGGTACGATATTCGGTACCATGCTGACCAATCCGATCCTGACTTTTCCAATTAAAAGGATCATCAGCAAGGTGACGATGGACAACACCATTATGTAGCTGCTGGCCATGCTGGTGATTACTTTTTTCAAAATCCCGGCGAACAGCATCAATAATCCTGTGACTGTGATATCAGCTTCCGGAAAGCGTTGGGCCAGCAACTCCTTTGTGGTGTTGATCAAATCCACATAATGCCAGGCATCTGCAAAGGGTGCCTTTACGGTCAAACGGGCTTTGGAGAACATGGTATCAGTAACTTTTTCCAGGTCTTCCGCTCCTCCGCTTTCAAACAGCAACAATTCCTGGGCGATGGTTTTCCGATCGTCGGGAATTTTGTAGTAGTCCGGATTATTGGCATGAAGCGCCTGATTAGTCTCCTTGATGATGGAGGTGATTGAAACTGCTTTACCGACTGGCATATCGCCGAACTGCATTTTTTCAATTTCGGTTTCACTTTGCTCCAGTTTCTTCAGAAAAACAGGATCATGCAGCCCGTTTTCCTGATGCAGATCCAGCATCACTTCCATCACTACCGATCCACGCATCTCCTTGTCCAAAAGCTTTGAATCTCGATAGAAGTGACTCTGCGGTGAAAATATTTCCAGGTCGTTATGGGCAAAGCGTAAGCGCGTTATTCCTGCAATCGAAAACAGAACGATCAGAATAAATATGGAAAAGACTAACGGTCGTTTATGAATTGCAGAATTGGCAATTGCAAGTAATATCCGGTCGATTCCCCTATTCTTTTTAGTCTTGAGATGTTTTTGCTTTGGTTTTACAGGAACCAGGGAAATGAGGGCCGGGCAGAGAATAATCGTGAAGAAAAAAGCGAATATTACGCCGATACTTCCGGTGATTCCCAGTTGCGCCACAGTTGCCATGTCGGCTGTAGCGAACGAGAGTAGCCCGGTCGCCGTTGTCACGCTGGTCATAAGAATCGCCAATCCTGAATGCTCCATGGCGTATACCATGGCATTTCGCTTGTGACCGTGTTCGTTATACTGTTGAAAGAAGACTGAAAGAATATGGATGGTATCACCAATACCCACCACCAGTATAAAGATCGGCAGGATTTGAGACATCAATGAAAACGGGAATCCTATCAGGCCCATCATGGAGAACGTCGCCAGGGTCGCTAACATCACCAGGAGTAATGGGATCAGGACTCCTGTTAACCTGCGAAAGAGAATAAAAAGAATAACAATCAGTATGAGCAAAGCAAGTGATACAAACAGTTGGTTTTCCTCGACAATCGTGTTGCGTAATTCGACAGCAAGGACAGGCGCACCCGTGATATGGATCTTAAAATCGTCCCTTTCATAGCTTCTGGCAATAGTTGTTATTGTGTGAACAAATTCTGCCCGTTCGACCTCCGTTAACTGGTTCGTGGCCGTACTGGCCACATCCGATGATTGAAAGGAAAGCGTTTCGTCGCTGTCTCTCGCAGTTTGGGAAAGCAATTCGCTTTCCAGCAAAATGGCGGTTAAAGTTCCTTTTTTGTTAATGATTGTATCGATGTAGAAGGGATTGCCCAGCGCTCTTTGTTTCAACAACTCCAGGTCCTTTTGGTTCCGGGGCCAATCCTCCAAAAGATCTTCGACAATGAGCGAATCTTTCTCGCCCCTGGTGTTACGTATATTAATCAGGCTGTCGATTTGATACAGGTGCGGTACATTTTCTTCCAATTCATTGTGTAACGAACGCAATTGCTTTAAAAAATCAAGCGAAAATACTGTTGGCGCTTCTATTCCCACCAGTACGAAATCATCCCTTCCAAATTGCTCCTTGAAATTCATGTATTCGACCAGCGAGCGGTCAGTTTGGTAAAAAAAACTTTCGACCGAGGTTTCAATATGTAGCCGTTTTAAAGGTATTAACAACACGCAAAAAAAGAGCGAGAAAATTACGAGGACTTTTATGCGATGATCGAAAAAAAGCGAAGCAAGGTATAAAAACAGATCGTCCAGTTTTTGCCGGAAAGAACTCATAATAACCTCATTCATGCGGTGTTATACCATTAATTAGTAAGTCCAGTAACTGGTCCAAATGCTTGAGTGCATTGTCCAACGAAAACGTCTCTTCTTTGAAAAAATGAAAACCCAGTGTTGATAGGTAGTGGGAAAAAAAAGCAAATGCGAATAGCCCGCTATCCAGATCTTCCCGGGCTTCTTTTTTTGCTTTGGCTTTTTCCACCTGCCTTGCCACGAAATCGAGAAATTTCATATCCAACTGGTCGTTTAACTGCCTGCCTTCTCCAGTCAAAAAGAACATATACCTCATATAGGTTCGGGACCGCTTGGGGTTGCTCTCGTAGTGTTTGAAAATACAGCTTGCTGTATCCATCAGGCTCTCCTTCAGGGGCAAATCATTTGGTAACGATTGAATAGCAGTCTCAAGCACCGAGTCAATTTCATCATAAAAAGCGGCGGCGAGTA
>JBNLFC010000518.1:0-2527 GCA_050305335.1 Leptospirales bacterium | reverse complement strand
TTTCTCTATGGATCCGCTTTCCATTCCACCGGTCTGGCTATCGCTCTGCATATCCCGGCTGAATGCATCGCTATATAACATCATGAAGTTGTTGAATTCGCGCGATGTGTCTTTCAGGTCTGTGGACATTTTCCCGGAATTCTGTTCCTGATTATTTAAAATTTCTTTAATCGTGCGAACTCGCGTTCGAGCTTGATTGCCGGATTCTCTTAACGATTTCACGGCATCGTCACGGGAGGGCGATGATTGAGCTAACCTTTCCTGATCCATTGCGAGAGCGTCTATTTCCCTCAGCAGTCCCAGCGCCTGTTCATGGTGTGACCGATCGTCTTCCAGCGCGGTGGCCGCATCGTTCATGATTTTGCTGACACGGTAACGCACTCCATAGGAACCGGATGTCAGCGATTTAATATCATCTCCTTTACGTAATCGATCCTTCAATGATTGGTTAGCACTGGTGAGCAGTATTTGATACAGATTTTCCAGACTTTTCAGTTTTGCATCTGACTCCTGTGAAATTCCCAGACTGGAGAATTTATCGTGAAGCGTCGCCTGACGCTCCTGGATTTGTTTATCAAGCGTCTCTATGTTTTTCTGAAGTTCGGCCAGCTGTTCTTTTCCCGTGGCAGGATTGATGGTCGTCATCCAGATCTTAACCAGATTGTTGTATTGCAGCTCCAGATCGCGTATAGAATTGATCAGATTTTTGCTCTGGCTTGAGTAATAACCGACTTGAAAGTAGGTGAAGCCGAGCATTGCGGAGGCAAAGATCAGGTAGAGAAAGCCGATGATTGTTGTCAGTCGCAGGCGGCCACGTATTGTACTTCCTCTACCTGAGAGAGGAAAGCTTTTCTTTTTTTTGGGCTTTGTCGAAAGGCTGTAATCATGCTCTGCCTTGAGCCGTTGCTCTCTGGTCGGTTTGTATCGGTTGGAAATGTAGCCAATGACCTTCCCACCCTTATGAATAGGGGAGACTTCGGAGTAGACCCAGTAAAAATCGCCGTTTTTTGCCCGATTTTTCAATACACCGGTCCAGGGTTTTCCGCTCTGGATGGTTTGCCACATATCTTCGAACATCCAGGGGGGTGTGTCCGGATGTCGGTTGATATTGTGGGGCTGGTTGAATAGTTCCTCAGCTGTGAAACCGCTCAACTGGACAAAATCAGGGCTGGCATAGGTAATAGTGCCCTTCGCATCGGTGTGGGAGATGAGAATATGGTTGTCTTTTAGTTGTACCTCGTTTTTGGTAACGGGCAGATTTTTTCTCATCTCCGAATGTAGCTCCGCAGGGTCGAGAGCTCTACTCCTGATAGTATGGTTGAACCTTTTTTTTCTCGCTTCCCCGGAAAACGCAAGGAGGAATTGGAGCAACCCATTGTAATATCGGATAATTTTTCGAATATCTCAATCAATCCATTATCACTCTATTTCTCCCCCCTCCTTTGGCCCTGTAAAGACGTTCATCCGCCAGCTTTACCAGGGTCGGTGCATTTTCACCGCCCCGGCTATCGGCTATTCCACCACTGATCGTTACTTTTAACCCTGTAATGCCGAAATCCAGCGCGGCAATCTGTTCTCGGAAGCGGTCGGATGCTTCAAAAGCCTGTTCACGGTCGGTTTCAGGAAGAATAACGAGGAACTCCTCTCCACCATAACGCCCTACAATGTCAAATTCTCGGAAAGAGGTAGTCAATTCGCGGGATAGTCCTGTCAATACCAGATCCCCCGCCTGATGACCATAGGTATCGTTGATCCTTTTGAAATGATCTACGTCAAAAAGGCAGACGCTCAAGATGTGGTCGTATCTGCCACATCTGGAAACCTCATCCTCCAGTTTTTCAAAAAGATATCGGTGGTTGTAAAGCCCTGTCAGGCTATCTCGCTGGACCAGGTCAGCAAGAATCTGGTTTTTCCGTGCAAGTTCATCGTACAGAGCGAGAGAGCGGGCATTGGCCAGCAGACGTGCCAGGAAAACCGATACGTTAAATGGTTTCGCAATGTAATCGTTTGCCCCGGAGGTGAGGAGGGTTACCATGGTACGATGATGTTCAATGGCCGAGATGATGATGATGACACTTCTTTCAGTTCTGCTCCGTATCTCGTTTACCACTCTTTCTGCGGAGAGGTCGGCCAGTACCATATCTACAATATAAATATCATAAACCTTACTTTCTTTTAGCAAATGCTCGGCGGAAGTGTAGTAGTCTACACGTGTAATGCCGCTCATGGTGAAGATGTGGCGCATCAAATTCAGTTCCGTGCGACTGTCATCCAGTACCACAATTTCCATTTGTTGGAGCTGGCTCAGATGTCGGTCCTGATATTGCAGTCGATCCAGGTAGGTTTTTTTGATATAGGAAATGAGCTCCGGCACAGGAGTGTTTTTCAGGATATAGTCAGCGACTCCCATGGAGAAAATGCGATTGCGCATCTCAATAGAATCGTTCCCGGTAATGACCACAACCGGAATATTTTGATAGGGACTTCCGTTCAACCATTCAATAAAATCGGGGCCCGACATTCCCTC
>JBNLFC010000517.1:0-2533 GCA_050305335.1 Leptospirales bacterium | reverse complement strand
TATCGTAAAAATTATTCGCAATTGATACCTCGAGGTTCCGATGGCAGATGGAGGGCAAAACAGGTGGCGGAGTGGCTCTGGAAGTACCTTCTGGCAGATCCGAATCTCACAAATATGGGCGATCTGGAGCGAGCTCACCTCTATGCCATACTGGCCAGCGGATGGGATCTCTCTTACTATGTTGCCGTGGATAAAACCGATGCAGGGATCAATTCAACTGAATATGCCTGGAGTGACCTCTCTGCTGCTCAACAGCTAAAGATCACTACAGATGCGGCCAATGCGCTGGTATATCTGGATTCTGACGGTGAGGCCGGAGATGAGGCTGCGCAGCGTGTGGGTATGGCGATTGCCTTTATCGCAGCCAGCCCCTATATCTTTGTACAAGACGGGAGTAATTGAGTATGAAAAAGCCATTGCAATATAGAGAATCCAGTGGCCTTTCTCGCAAAGAGTTCATAAAGCTCCTGGCCTTTGCGGGCGGAAGTTACGCACTCTCCACCATGTTGCCTGACTCTATGCGAAAGGAGCTGCTGGCCGCTACCATTGGTTCTACCGGACCCTTTCTGGTCAATGTGGTATTAGATGGCGGGCCGGACATGCGACACCTGGTTGTGCCCAGACCCAGCAGCGTTACTACCGAATACGGAAACGTGTTCTGGAGAAACCGTTACTCCCTCTTTGGAGCTTTGCCTTTCTACGACTCCTGGATGAGTGCTTACAGTTCTCAATTTCAGGAAGTTAGTGGTAACAACGGAAATCCCAATTTTGGCATTCATCGAAACGCAGGCTGGCTCATCACTCAATACCAGGCTGGCAATGTTGCTTTTGTCAACAATGTGGCCCACTCCGACTCCAGAGACCATGCTCGCTCACTCCTTGTGATTCAGAGTGGCAACTATGATACGCCCGCGTACCAGACCTCTGTGGATGGGTGGGGAGGGAAGCTGCTGGAGCAGATGGGTGCCAGTGATAGAATTCTGTCTATGACCTATGACGTGAAGCCCTTTTGTAATCGAGATGCTTCGAAGATCATCTCATTTCGGGATTCCAGAGATTTTGGGCTGTACGAGCCTTCCAGCAATCAGAAGGTAAACTGGAATGGGAGTCCTGCCACCAGTTCCCGTGCCGTGATGTGGCGAGCCATTCGCTCTTATTATAATAAAAAAAGTTTTTCCGGATCGTATGCACATTATCAGACTCATTACAACAATTTGCGTGATCTTACCGCGGGCATAAACACCCGTCAGGCTGCAAACCCCCTTCCATTGAGCATTTCCCGGCTAACTGGCAACGGTAGCACATTGAACAGTCCCTACTGGGGAGGGCAGATGCAATCCCTGTACGATGCTTATGTCTGTTCCGATCTACTGGGCTTTCGCATTGCTTCGCTCAACTATGGTGGTTGGGACACGCACAAGTGGCAGCAGAGAGAAATCGAAGCAAGAATTTCGGATATATTCGGGAGCGGAATGGGGCTGGCCTCTGTGTATGGCGAGTTTTCCAATGCACTGGCCAACAGTGTTCTGGTTTTTTACGGAGACTTTGGTCGTCAGCTCCAGGCCAACGGTGCTGCAAGTACAGACCACGGAAATGCCAATACCGTGGTTCTGATAGGCGGCCATGTGAATGGAGGAACTTTCGGTGAGATGTGGCCTGCTTCGGAATCCACTGATAGTGGAAGCGGTGTTAAATTTGATCGAGGCCATGAAGGGATTGAAGGCAGGACCACCATTGACCAGGTGATGCAATCGGTCTGCGAATATATGCAAGGCGGTGTGACACTGAGCAATGTTTTTACAGTAGGTAGTCCGACTATGGAGTCGGGTTTCGGAAATATTGCGACTATAGTAAGTTGATCAGTGTTGATTCGGGAGAGTGCATGAATTTCTTTTCGAGACTATTCGAGAATATTAATAGAAAATATGTTTTGCTTCTATTCTCTCTAATGCTTTTTCCTGATCCAGGGCAGCTGCGTGGTGATACTACCGGCGTAGAAATAGGTTTGCAGCTTATCTCATATCGCAATGAGTTTGAATCTCGCATGCGCAATGATGATATCATGGCTCTGGACTCTCAGCTTATTCCCAGGTATGATCTTGCCTGGTCTCGTACGCCGTCCACATTCATTCCTTTCGAATTATTTCACTATCGCAAACTCTTCTCCGGTCGAGGTGAACTTCGAGCCGGCATGAACCACCGCAGCCAGTCGAGTGACTTTCTGGCCATGGATCTGTTTGGAGTGTTCTCTTCCGCAGAGGTGACAGGGGCATACCGGTCTGAAATTTATATCGATGCCGGATATCGTTTTTTGTTGCCTTTTGACTACAAAGTTTTTCAAAAACTCTATTTTACACCGCGTCTGGGCCTGATCACTTACAACAGCAACTGGAACTTGAGTGAAATTACCCTGGGTCAGGATACCCTGATGGCCACACTCAAGGGTTCCTTGCGCAGTGGATCCACTGCTGCCTATGGTGCTCTGAGTATAGAGTATCTGCTGGAAGATTGGGTCAGCGCGTTTGCTGAGTTG
>JBNLFC010000516.1:0-2536 GCA_050305335.1 Leptospirales bacterium | reverse complement strand
CATCTACATAAAAAGCCAGGTTAAGTCTGTGCAAGCACAATGAAGTAATTATACAAACCTCTCCCGTCCCATCTCTGCGGAACAGCAACACCAGGCAAGAGTGGCGCTCCTGATCTCTGTCCGGTTGCTCCTGTTCCTGCTCCCTCTTTCGCTCCTGTTCACTCCCGAGGAAAACAGGGGATTCTCCGAGAAGAAGCGGATCATTCTGCGAAACAGGGGATTCCCGTGTCGGATAGATTTCCAGAAAATCATCTTTGTGCTTGACATATCTACTAGATGTATCTACTAGATATATAGTCCAATTGGGAAAATGGGAGATTAAGATGAAAAGAGTTCAGTCAGTACGGATCATCAAAACTCTTCTTGCGGTTCTATTCCTTTTATCACTCCTGCACTGTGCAGGGAGTGTTCCACCGCCAGGGCTCAGCGGGCCATGGAAGGCGGGCTCCACATCCCTGGAACTCGAGAATGGGGATAAGTGGTTTCAGGTTCGCGTATGGTATCCGACACAGGAAGTTTCGGAGGATAAACTTCTATCGAATGATCCCTATACGATTCAGGCCTTTTCCGATATTTTTGGAGTTCCTTCCTTCCTGCTGGGAGATCCTGAAAAGAGTCGTTCCGGATCGAATGTTAGAATTGCACCGGGCAAATTTCCGGTGATTCTTTTTAATCATGGATTGCTTTCGTATGAACGGCAGAATATCAGTCAGTTTGAACAGCTTGCCAGCCATGGATATATCGTTCTCTCCTTATCCACACCTGGAGAGTCTGCTGTTGTGGTTCGTGTCAACGGGGAAGCTATCTATATGGACAAAGAGGGAGTGGCATACGGCGCCTATAAAGCGCAAAGCAAAAATGCGAAAACGATTGCTCCCGTTCTCAAACGCGATGTGGATCAGGCGAAAGAGGCTGCCACTTTCCCCGATTACGCCGATCGCATGGCTGTGCTGGCCCGGGATCCCGCTTTTTCCGGGATGCTCCCGTTACTTGACACGGTGTACCGAAATAACACGGTTTTACTGGATCAACTCCCGGAGATAAACAGAGGAAAACTGAAATCCGAAATTAGCGGGCATATGGATCTGGGTCATATCGGTGCGTTCGGACACTCTTTCGGTTCCATTATATCCGGAATGCTTGCCATGAAGGATGAACGTGTCAGGGCGGTTATGGGATTTGATGCGCCCCAGCTGAATGTCAGGTCGGATCACTATACTCCCTTTCAGGTTCCGGTTTGCTATGCCTACGCCGACGAACTCACTTTGGGCCGTCAAACCATTGAGTTTAACGGGATCAACCGCCCCCTGCTTGCGGCAAAGGGAAGTTGCGAAGCATTATTTGAAAAAAGCGCGCATTACAATTTTTCTGATCTGAATCAACTCTCCTTTTTAAGATATACACCCATGCTCGGTAAAGTGGACAATGCCATGATGGCGAAAAATCTGGAGGTACTGCTTCTTGCTTTCTTCAATACCCATCTGAAAGGGAAAGATGAATTGCAGGCAGTCCAGTTGAAGGGTGTCGAGTTGAATCTGTATTAAGAGCTGGTCTCAAAATCGGATCTTGAGGATCCTCCGCCCTGGCCGGCAGCGCCTCGATCGTCTTCGTGAGGTTCGTATGACCTGACAGAGCCGGACTGAGGTGCCGTGGATACACAGCCGTAAGGGAAACGGGAGCTTTCCGTTTCCTGTTTTGTCCGAAAAAACAGGAAGGGGTTTTTGGAAGTTTATAAAGGGATTCTGGTGTCGTATGCAGGATAAGATCATTCTCGGAATACTCTCATTGAAACCGATGAGCATTTACGATTTGAGAAAGAATATGGAGAAATCCACCTCCCTGTTCTATAACACCAGTATAGGTTCCATTCACCCCGCCTGCAAAAAATTGCTGGCGGCGGGATTTGTCACATCCCATATGGAATTCGAGGGTAAGAGAAAAAAAACAATCTATACAATTACCGCGAAGGGAAAGGATGCCTATCTGGAGTGGTTAAGCGGGCCTCTCTCTATCGGGAAAATCAAAGACGAGCTGCTTCTCAGGCTTTTCTTTTTCGCCGATATTGATGCGAAGAAGCGCCGCTCCATTCTACAGGGCTACCTGGAAGAGGTAAAGGAATGGAAGGCGGCTCTGCAAAAACAACAGAGAGAGGCGGATTCCATGGATATACCCGACCACTACAAGACAATAGCCCGCTATCAACTGGCCACACTTGATTTTGGGTACGAGTACTTCTGCTTTCTGGAGAAATGGATTCAGGATTTCATCAAAAGCGAGTCCTGAACGAAGGATTTGTATTGTCGGAAGAAACAAGAGAAAAGGAGAAACCGGATGAGTAGGAAACGATTTGGATCGCTCATTGTTTCGTTGCCCCTGGTCGTACTGCTGGCCTGTTCCGCCCCTTCTTCCTCGGCAATGGCCAGGATCTTGTGTTTGAGATTGGTCTCGCCCATGTAGAACAGGCTCTGGCCAGTCATGGCACTGTACTGGACCCGCTCTTCCTCCGGCATCAGATTCAGCACCGCATCCATCAATG
>JBNLFC010000515.1:0-2537 GCA_050305335.1 Leptospirales bacterium | reverse complement strand
CTTCTATAGCCATCGTCATCCGCCTGATTTACGCTTCTGGCAAGTGCAAGGGCCATATTGTAGTTGGCCTTCCCTCTGTTTTCAGATTTTCGCAGAGTCATACCGAACGCCGCTACCGCCGCCGCCATCCGAAAGTTATCATCTGCCTCCTGAATGTTTTTAACATTATACGCTACAGGATAGGTGAGCAGCTTGCTTGTATCCGAATGGGGATCTTTGTATCGCAGCTTCACGGTCAACAACTCCTCTTTTTTTGCAGCATCAGTTATGGTACGGTCGCTCTGGTATTTCAGCGGATCCACATTTCCCTTGCCCGCTGATTTTTCACTTATGGGGACGACTTCATAAAGAGCTGTGACTGTATGACCTGCCCCTATTTCACCAGCGTCTTTTTTATCGTCATTGAAATCCTCATCCTGCAATGCGCGATTTTCATATCCAATCAATCTGTACGAATCAACTATACGCGGATTGAATTCTACCTGAATTTTTACGTCCTTAGCAATGGTCACAAGTGTGCTTCCAGCTTGCTTAACAAGAACCTTATTGGCTTCATGAATTGTATCGATGTAGGCGTAGTTCCCGTTGCCTTTATCCGCCAATTGCTCCATAGTGGAATCTTTTATGTTGCCTGTTCCAAATCCAAGAACGGTCAGATAAATCCCCTCTTTTCTTTTTTTTTCTATCAGGCGAATCAACTCGTCCCGACTTGTAACTCCCACATTGAAATCGCCATCGGTGGCAAGTATCACACGATTGATGCCGTCTCTAACAAAGTGCGCTTTCGCTGTGCGATAGGCTAGCTCAATGCCTTCTGCCCCATTTGTGGAACCACCTGCTTGAAGATTGTTCATAGACTCGATAATTCTTCCTTTTTGATTGCCTTTCGTGGGTTCCAGAGCCAGACCGCTGGAACCGGCATAGACTACAATGGAGACTGTGTCTTTCTCATTTAGCTGATTTGTTAAAAGCTTTAAAGCCTGCTTGAGGAGCGGCAACTTATCGGGAGATTCCATGGAGCCTGAAACATCCAGAAGAAAAACAAGATTCCTGGGCGGGACCTTGTCCGACTTCATCTCTTTCCCTTTCAGCGCCACACGAACTAGAAAATGGTCATCATTCCATGGTGCTTTTGTTACAGCAGTATGGGTTGCAAATGGTTTTTGGTCCTCGGGTCCCTTATAAGTATAATCAAAGTAATTGATCATCTCTTCAATTCGAACCGCACCCTGCGGAGGTAACGACCCGTCGTTTAAAAACCTTCGCACATTGCTGTACGAAGCGGTATCTACATCGATGGAAAAAGTAGAAAGTGGATGATCTTTAACGCTTTTAAATGCGGCTTCCTCAATATGATCATACTCTTCTGTATTGAAGGGCTGATACACCGGACCGGCGTCCATTGCAAACCCGGCACTACCTGCCATAGACTTCATGAGGGGTGATGGTGCGGCCCTGCTTCGGACTTTTTCCATGGACATTTCTTTCTGCTCAAGCTCGGCGGGTTGGGCAAGGTATTGTTCATCTTTATCTTCGCTCACCACAGTATCCGCAGGCCTGTTCACCTCCTCTCCTTCGCTCTTTGTGGGAAGTGAACATGTATTCAGAAAAGCCAATACAGTGGCCGTGAAAAAAAAGAAAAATAGACCTCTATAAAGTCTCTTTGCGCGCATTTCAAAACGATTTAAAAGGAATTTCATTTTCCCGTACCTCTTATGCAAGATGGCCGCCCGTATTTGCCTCTGGCAAAATGGACGGTTCACTCCCAATGGAGTCTTATGCAGCCCGAAGGTTCATTTTTTTTTAGGCGGATGGGGGTACGGTGTGGTTTTCCGGAATGCGAGGTATTTTGGGTATCATACTGGCTCACCATCGGAACCCTTTTTCCCTTCCCGCCCTTCATGGTGAAAAAAGTATTCCGGAGATCTTTATTAAAGTTCCACGTATTCCAGATCCTGAAATAGGTTCAGGGATGCAATGATGGAGCCATCGCTGGAGAGACCCAGCATTTCCGAGGAATGAATGTCAAAGTGGTTTACAGCGCTCATGGTCTGGAAATAACGATGGTCCCCTCTGCTCGCATCCGACCCGATGGCCGACGCAACGGCCCATTCCAGACCGTAGACAAGATTTCTCCTGCGAGATTGATGCTCAAAAAAATTGTCAGGGTAGTTTAATTTTCCCATTAATTCGGTAGAGTCGTCAAAAGTAATGGGCTCAAGTATAAATCGTTTATAAACATTGCCAAGAAGCATTTTTCCGGAAAGAAACGTTCTCCTCATGGAGGGATCGTAGACCGGAATAGAGCCGTGCAAAAAACTGGAAAGTGCCATGTGGTTCAGATTATAGAAAACTCTACGATAATGTCCGCGAAGCAAGGAAAAATCGTTGGATTCCGGCTCGCTGCCCGATTCCATTCTCGACTCTATCATGGAAACGATGCTGTTGGTGCCTCCCGTTGCGATATGAGATGGAATGGTCCAGCCGGTAATGCGAATGGGATCGCCACGCTGATTGGAGATGTATCCGTTTTCGCC
>JBNLFC010000514.1:0-2538 GCA_050305335.1 Leptospirales bacterium | reverse complement strand
GGAATTCCGGTCCAGAGTGAAATCACGGCATAGATATCTTCCAGCTGGATTTCCACAGAGAAATCGGACATCTTTTCCTGCCACTGGTTGATCTTCTCTTCGAGAACATCTTTCTTCAGATTGATTTCATCGCGAATCTGTGCAGCCTTTTCATACTCCTGAGCTTTGACCATGTCGTCTTTTTTCTGAGTGAGAGCTTTGATCTCTTCTTCCATCTCCACCACGTCTGTGGGACGTGAAGAATTTTCCAGGCGCGCACGGGATCCTGCTTCATCAATGACATCAATGGCTTTGTCTGGCAGGAAGCGATCGTTGATGTAACGCTCTGACAGCTTTACCGATAGCTCGATGGATTCATCGGAATAACGCACCCTGTGATGAGTTTCGAAGGCTTTGCGGAGTCCTTTGAGAATCAGAATGGTATCGTCCACACTGGGCTCTTTTACGATGATGGGCTGAAATCGTCGCTCCAGCGCCGAATCCTTTTCTATGTATTTACGAAATTCATTGAGTGTGGTCGCGCCTATGGTTTGAATCTCTCCCCGTGCTAAAGCTGGCTTGAGCATATTGGCAGCATCTATGGCTCCCTCCGCTGCTCCTGCGCCTATCAACGTATGCAACTCGTCGATGAAGACAAGAATATTTGTGGAATTCTGAATTTCCCGCATAATCTTCTTCAGGCGATCTTCAAACTCACCTCTGTATTTAGTTCCGGCAACAAGTGATGCCAGATCCAGAGCAATGACCCTTTTATCAAATAGAGTATCTGGAATTTGATGGTTTACAATGCGATCTGCAAGGCCTTCGACAATGGCAGTCTTACCCACCCCCGCCTCTCCAATGAGAACCGGATTGTTTTTAGTTTTGCGACTGAGAACCTGAATGACCCTCTGGATCTCATTGTCACGACCTATGACAGGGTCCAGCTTTTTGTCTCTGGCCAGAGCGGTCAGGTCCCGGGCAAACTCGTCCAGTGTCGGTGTGCGGGACTTTTCAGGAGTTGCGGGGCGACCTCCCTGGGCCGGGGCTGTACCGGCCGTGGCAACACCCAGTATTCTGAGAATCTCTCCTTTGATGACAGAATAGTTCACGCTGAAATTTGCCAGAGAGGCTCCGGCTACGTTGTTGTTATCCCGAAGCAATGCCAGAAGAATATGCTCGGTACCCACATAGTTGTGTTTGAGACGCCGGGCCTCCTCTTTTGAGTAGTCGATAATTTTCTGATACTTGTCCGGGTTAGGAGAAATATCAAGCAGGAGCGTCCCAGTCCCCTGACGGGAGCGGCGCTCCACCTCTTTTTTGAGTTCATTGAGATCAATATTCAGGTTCTTGAGGATTTTAATGGCCACGGAGTCCTCTTCTCGCATGAGCCCCAGTAGAATATGCTCCGGGCCGATCATGTCGTTTCCAAGGCGCTTGGCTTCTTGCTGGGCATATTCATTGATTACCCGCTTGGCTCTTTTTGTGAAATCGAACATGAAACTCTCCTAACATGTTGTTGAAAATGTCTCTTCCATGGGCTTTTTCAACTGCCGAATTCCCGCAAAAACGGGATTTTTCGATGACTCTTGCGTCCTTGCTTGCTCAGCAGGGGACTTCTCAACAGCCTGTTTCCTGCTGATCTAAACCCGAATCTCAGCATAATTTAATCAACTGATATACAAAGCGCGATCGAAAAAAGGCGCAGATTTTCGCCCCTCTAACAGTCCACCCTCTCTTATTTTAAATCTACAGGAAGGCTGATGGAGCTGTCCCGAAGGTCTGAATTTGATCCGGGAAGGCCCCGGATTGACTATCATTTATATCGAAAAATGGATGGAGAATGAGTAGCGCTTTCGGCCTGCTCCAGCCATTTTTCAAAAGTTTCCCTTTGCAGCCGCAACCCTCACATAGATTCGATAGAGTAAGACGAAACAGGTCTCAAGGATTTTTGCTTTCCATGCGCAATTGCATCTCGACATTCACCAATCTTTGCAGAACCAGTAAAAGTCCGGAGATCTTTTTCTGGAGATCAACCCCCGGATCCAGTCGGTGAAAAGAGATCTGCACCCGGTCCCCCTGAGGACTCCCCTCTCCCTGGCCACCTCTTACCTCCAGCCCGCTCTGCATCAGTTCCTCCTTCCAGGAGGCAAAAATTCCCGACCCTGCAAGAGCCGGCAGGTGCATTCCAACGGAAAAACGGATGCCCCATCCGGAATTTGATGGGGAAGAGGTGAGCATCCCATAGCAGGGGTGATGCTGCCACTCCAGACAGGAGTCTATGGTCGATGCTTCGCCCAGAATCAAGGGGAAGGTACGCTCCACGAGTTCATTGCGATGCTCCAGGGGCCCAATCCACTGAGCACGGAGGTGGTCTTCATCGCCACAGTAAAGAAGAAGAATATAACGACTGTCACGAAAAAGATGCGCGCCTGTGACGCATTGTGGCAATAACGATCGTTCCTTTAGTTTTGCCAGCTGGAACGAATCCAGAGGTAACGACTCCTCCCAGACCCGGCGTTGCCGAATTCTGCGTATCAGTTCTCCGGAAGGATCCAT
>JBNLFC010000513.1:0-2543 GCA_050305335.1 Leptospirales bacterium | reverse complement strand
GTAACTTCGAAAATCGACTCACTCAGGAAGTAGCTGGCCTGAAGCTGGATTTTGCTGAACTGCGAGCTGAGGTGAAGGAAGAAGTGGCGGAGCTGCGCGGCGAATTTGCCGGCCTGCGAGTGGAACTGGCAGAACACAAAGCGGACATGAAGGCAGATATTGCAAATCTGCACAAAGAGATTGCGGGTATCTATAAGCAGATCTCCAGCCAGACAAAGTGGTTGTTAACCGGTCTTGCTATGGCCGTGGTCCTCTATCCCATCATCACACGTCTGGTGGCAAGACTCCTACCATAACCTCATAGCTTACAAGGGCGCCCTTTAAGCAAGATGAGCATGGCACCCCTGATAGCGGAGCCGGATTGCGAA
Organism: Leptospirales bacterium; assembly: GCA_050305335.1. Lineage (GTDB taxonomy): Bacteria > Spirochaetota > Leptospiria > Leptospirales > Leptonemataceae > JBNLFC01. The sequence goes on along the minus strand of JBNLFC010000513.1, from coordinate 2,175 downwards.
GCGGTGTCGGCTCTGGCACACGATGTGACAGCGCCGACACTCAGGGCGTGTCCATGCTCATCGGAAGGCCTAGGCAAAAAAATCAAGACTTTCACCGGTCATATGAGTTGTCCGGCGACGAAAGGAGTACGGCCCCGTGGGCTCATAGGGCTCCTCTTCTCTCTCTCTTTCCTCATTGGAGCGAAGTCGGTCCACTGGATCTCGGAGATTCCCACGTCGATCCGCATGGTTGACTTCAGAGGCAAGAAGGCTGGAGCCAGGCACACTGGCGGACCTTATGGACGGGGACTCCTCTTCGCCTTCTTTTACCTGTGTGACAGATTCGGACCGCTTCAAATTCTCCTTCCGTGCTTTGCCGGAATCTTGAACAGCACGAAAAAGCTCACCGGCATGAAGAGCATCCAGGGAACGTGCATATTCCCCGATGGCATTGAAGTTGGTCTTTATATTGATGGTATCCATGGTTATCGCCGTCGGATATGTCTTTGCTCCTCATCCTTCTCCAGCTTGCCTGGTTTCACATAGCCTTTATCATAATATAGTGTTGCCGAATGGTAGACGTCACCAATATTTAGCACAGCCTCTTTAATTGTGATCAATACTCCGGGGAAAGCATCTTTTTCAATGTGCACTTTCCCTTCGCTACCGATCTCTTCCATATATTGCTCGGTTTTTGCAATTTCCTCTTTCAGTTCATTAATCCGTTCGGAGTATTTTTCCACTGTCTGATTGGCCTCTTCCAGCATCTTCGCCTGCTCGTCCGTAAATGCTTCACTATCCGCGGCTTTTCGAGCAGAGAGAGTTTTCCGGGTTTTGTCGGTCTGCTTGACCTTGCTTTCAGCCTCTGCCCGCATCTTTTTCAGCTCTTCGTATTGAGAAAGAATGCGTGGATCGGTTCCCACTGTAATTTCAGTCGCTGTAAAGGCCTGCGAGCCCAATATGCGTGCTCTTACCTCTTTGCGAGCGCGAATGACGCCACCCACAATCTGGGCACGCCGTCCCACGCAATAGACACCCCCCCCGGCATCTACACGACTGTGCAGGATACCCTCCTGAGCAGTGACGTCGGTTGCCACTTTGATGCTTGCGGATTGTATAAATCGTGCGGTGACAGATCCCCCCGTAGATTCGATCTGCGCTTCGTCTCTTCCCATGATTCCCTGGTGAACCAGAATGTCACCTTCGGCTTCGATTTTTGCCTTCTGGACAGATCCCTGCACCTCTACATTGCCCGCTGCTTTCACTTCGTAATTATCCAGAACAGAGCCTGTAATCACTACAGAACCCAGAAACATTATGTTGCCGGAACGCGGCCCCACGTCACCTGCCACTCGATAGACGGGCTCTACACTGAGTTTGCCGTTGGCAAACACCACCTGTCCGTTGATTTCCGCGATCAACTTCTTCCCATCGTCGGAGAGTATGGTATTTTTTCCGGGTTTCAGTTCTATATCCTTACCGTCCCTGGCTTCCACCAGTTTATTATTCATGGTTCTACCAGGAATACCGCGTTCTGCCGGCAACTTCTCCGCAAGAATCTGGCCCACAACCACGTTTTCCACCAGATTGAGCTTTTTAAAGTCCACTTTGCCGGATTGGTCCTCTTCCAGCTGGATTGTATCTCGCTTAACGGTTACTTTATAGTCAATCCGCGCATCGGCACCATGTTTGGGTGGCTGTCCCTTTGCCGCCAGAATATCCTGCATATATACATCATCATCAAGAGCTTTTTGAATATCCGATTCCAGAAAGCCAACTACGACGCCGTGAGCTTTGAGGGCCGTAATCACATCCTGCACCTCCAGGTGCCGACCGCCGGATCTGGGCGGACTGATTTTGATGTAGGCTTTCATCATGTCGGCGCCGATGTCTACTTTCAGGGTCGAATCTGCTTCGGGGTGCGGTAGGTAAGGGCCAATTTTAATAGCTTTGCCGGACTTTTTCTTCACCTCCCTCTCTACAATGTCCATATCAAAGCTTTTCACACCATGGGCATTGATCTTCAACAACACCTGATCCAGGTCGATATTTCGCCCTTCTCCTTCAGGTGGAAGCACGGAAAGGAAGACTCCGGAACGATAGATGCGGACATTGGCACGGGCATCGCGATCTCGGGGTTTCTCAAACCGATTCAACTCATCGCTCAACAATCGATCGCCTACTCCCAGACGCTGG
>JBNLFC010000512.1:0-2581 GCA_050305335.1 Leptospirales bacterium | reverse complement strand
AATGGAGAAGTTACATAAAATACTCTATTCTGACCATTCTCTATTACATGATAGGATATGAGATTATTTCATTTCTTTTGACCCGGGGAAGATTGGTGGACTATTTGAGGGAGCACCCTCTCGAGTCTGGCGTAACGGTTGCCGTAATCTTACAGAGAATTTTCGCCGGTCGTATGGAGGCTGTGCTTTCGGCTTTCGGGTTCACCGGAGACCAGGCAGCGCTTTTCATTCTCAGCATAAGCCAGGTATTATTTGTCCTTAACGTGTTTCTTCGTAGCGTCCGAAGGGCGCAGTTTTCCCGTTTTTTAAAATTGAATCCGTCTTTGATCTTTTTGTTGAGTTTTGCGCTGGTCATTCTCTCCGGGACTCTACTCCTCTGGATGCCCAGGTCCACCCACGGGACAGTAAATCCAGTCGATCTTTTCTTTGTGGCTGTAAGTGCCACCTGTGTTACCGGCCTATCGCCTATTGATATTTCGGTGACGCTTTCGCGTACAGGTCAGGTGATACTCCTCGTTTTAATTCAGGTTGGAGGCCTGGGGCTTATGACCCTGACCTCTTTTTTCTCTTACTTTTTGACGGGGCGTACATCCTTTCAGGCCAGTCTTATGATGCGGGATCTTTTGAGTGAGCAGTCCATGGGACACGTTCGAGGCATTCTCAAATCCATAGCACTGGCAACGTTCAGTATTGAAGTGGTGGGCGCCATATTTCTCTTTTTCACTACTCCTGCTGGCACAATCGATTCAGTTCCAGAGAGGGCTTTTCATGCTCTTTTCCATAGCGTTTCAGCTTTCTGCAATGCCGGTTTTTCCCTTTACACGGATGGCATGGCACACCTGAATCGAGGAGGTCATCTCTATCAATCAGGGATCATGCTGCTAATAGTGCTGGGAGGTGCCGGATTTCCGGTTCTACGACAACTTTACTTTAAAGTGTATAGATTCAATGACGTGAAAACCCGATTGAGTGTGACTACGAGATTAGTCATTTACACAAATCTTATGCTTTATGCTGTGGGGTTTGTGCTTTATTTTTTTCTGGAGCGAAACTCAACGCTTTCCGGCGTTTCCTTTTTTGACCGGATTTTCCATTCTCTTTTTTTTACCATCACCAATCGAACAGCTGGCTTTAATACTTTCGATATTGCCGCCATGGGGATTCCTGTAACGCTTATCTCCCTATTCCTGATGTGGGTGGGAGCTTCACCTATCTCCACAGGTGGTGGCATTAAGACAACAACTCTCGCAATAGTCTTTCTTCATGTGACGAGCTACCTTCGCGGCAAAAATGGAGTGGAGGTCTTTCGCAAAAGAATATCTGGCGAAACGGTGGATCGTGCCTACATTTCTGTACTCATGTCCGTGGTTGTAGTTCTTGTGGCTGTATTTCTGATTACCTTGCTGGAAAGCGCGCCTATATTAAACATCCTCTATGAGGTGGTCTCTGCATTTGGTACCGTGGGATTGAGCAGAGGATTTACAACGGTTATGTCTGACCCTGTCAAAATAATATTGAGTGTTATTATGTTGATGGGACGGGTGGGGATTTTGACTTTTCTGGTGGCGTTTATGCCCAGAAGAAGAACACCTCCCTATTCTTATCCAAGCGAGTATGTGGTTGTAGGTTAAGAATTCATCTCGAAATCATGCACCACTTTGAATTGGCTTCTTAAAACCGGAGAGTTACAGATATGGATTATAAAAAAATTGCAGTCATAGGACTTGGCGACTTCGGGCAGAGCCTCGTGAAGACACTCTACAATGAAGGTCATGAGGTAACAGCGCTGGATCGGGATGAGGCTACCATCAATTCCATTGCTGATCATTGCACCTTTGCTGCAAAAATAGACTCCAGAGATGTTCAGGCGTTGAAATCACAGGGCGTGCAGGATATGGATACGGTGATTCTGGCTTCTGCGGAAAATTTCGAAACTCTGATCATTACTGCGGACCATCTGGTAAAAATGGGTGTGAAAGATATAATGGCCAGATACCGGAACGACCTTCATGTCCGGGTACTCAACATGCTTGGCATCCACAACATTTTCAATCCGGAAGAATCCGCAGCACTTTCCCTTGCTGAGCGCTTCAGTCATAAGGGTATACAGAAAAGCACCAACGTTTCTGATGAGTATCTCATCGATGAGGTAACGCTACCTCCCATTCTGGTGGGATCCACGGTGGAAGAGAGCCGACTGCGTGAAAGATTCAGAATATCGCTGATTACCATCAAAAGGCGCAGAGCTCTACAGAGAGAGGAGTGGGCCGAAGACGAAGTGGAGATTCTCGGAACCCCGGCTCCCAATACCACATTTGAGAAAGACGATATACTGGTAATCTTTGGATCCAGGGAGGATATAGACGCATTTCTTGACTCGGATCAAGAGTAACCTTTATTTCAGAAGTGCAAGAATGTCTTTCATTTTCTCCTGATTATCCCTGTCTGAAAAAAAAGAGGAGGCTTTTTCTAAATTCTCCGGTGAGTTTATGGTCAGTTCTATTTTGAATTGATGACCCTCAAAGTCTTCAGGAATGTGCATTGCGCAGCCCTGGGGAAGAGAGAGGGCTTTTTTAATACT
>JBNLFC010000511.1:0-2593 GCA_050305335.1 Leptospirales bacterium | reverse complement strand
ACCAAAATTATTCCCAACAAAATTGAATCTTTCATACAGCTTTACGATGCTCATGAAACACTTTATGGAGTACATATTGACAGCGATAGTAGATCTTTGCTCTTGCCAAATGATGAACCAGTTTCAAACAGGGTTAAATATGATGAAATTGATAATGCGCCAGAAGAGAAGGAGCGCGGAATTACTATCGCAACCTCCCACCAGGAGTATGAGTCGGAAAAGCGACACTATGCACACGTAGATTGCCCGGGCCACGCTGACTATGTGAAAAACATGATCACAGGAGCTGCTCAAATGGATGCGGCTATTCTGGTTTGCTCTGCTGTGGATGGCGCTATGCCTCAGACTCGCGAGCACATCCTTCTTTCTCAGCAGGTTGGTGTTCCTTACATCGTAGTCTATTTGAACAAAGTGGACATGATCGGGGAAGATGAGCGTGAAGAGATGGTGGAGCTGGTTAAAGAAGAAGTTCGTGATCTTCTGGTGAAGTATGGTTTCCCTAAAGACACTCCTTTTGTAAGTGGCTCTGCTCTCAAAGCACTGGAAGGTGATAGCTCTGATCTTGGAGAGCCGTCCATCGTAAAACTGATCGAGACTCTCGATGAGTATGTGCCTGAGCCCAAGCGTGCTGTTGATAAAGAGTTCCTGATGCCTGTGGAAGATGTTTTCTCCATTACAGGACGTGGAACTGTTGCCACCGGTCGTGTTGAGCAAGGAAAACTGAACACCAACGATGAAGTAGAAATCATCGGTATTCGTGATACACAAAAAACCGTTGTGACAGGTGTGGAGATGTTCCGCAAGACTCTCGACTTTGCCCAGGCCGGGGATAACGTTGGTGTGCTGCTGCGCGGTGTGAAAAAAGAAGACATTGAGCGGGGACAGGTTCTTGCCAAGCCAGGATCCATTACACCTCACAAAAAATTTAAGGCTCAAGTTTACGTTCTTACCAAAGAAGAGGGTGGACGTCACACTCCATTTTTTAACAATTATCGTCCTCAGTTCTATTTTAGAACTACGGACGTGACTGGAACTATTGCATTGCCGGAAGGCACAGAAATGGTGATGCCGGGTGATAACATTACCATGACTGTAGAATTGATTACTCCCATTGCTATGGACAAAGGTCTGAAGTTTGCTATCCGCGAGGGTGGAAGAACTGTAGGATCCGGTGCTGTAGCAGAGATTATCGAGTAAGGATCGAGGCGAAGAGGTATGGCACAGAAGATACGAGTAAAGTTGAAGGCGTTCGATCACTCATTGATCGACCGGTCGGCTGCAGAGATTGTGGCCACTGCGAAAAGGACCGGGGCCGATATTTCGGGTCCCATACCTCTTCCGACGAAAATTGAAAAGTTCACTATTCTTCGTTCTGTTCACGTTAACAAAAAAGCTCGGGAACAGTTTGAGATGAGAACTTACAAAAGATTGATTGATATTATGAATACTAACCCCGACACGGTGGATGCGCTCATGAAGCTCCAATTGCCTGCCGGTGTGAGTGTGGACATTAAGAGTTAAAAGCGCCATTTCGTTGGCGAAAGAAATATTAAAGTAAGACTTATTTTGTGTAAGGATGGGAAGGCTCCAGAATGGCCAGGGGAATCATAGCAAAGAAAATCGGAATGACGCAGATCTTTGATGCGGATGGGAAAGTGGTCCCTGTCACAGTTCTGCAGGCCGGGCCATGTACGGTAACCCGGGTAAAGACGGACGAGACCGATGGATATAAAGCGGTTCAGTTGGGTTTTCAGTCTGTGCGTGAAAAGCTGCTAACAAAACCGAGATTGGGACACCTGAAAAAGGCGGGCCTGCCTGTGTTGCGTATTCTTCGTGAGTTTCGCAATGTGGAAGGCGAGTTCCAATCTGGCCAGGAAGTTCGGGCGGATATTTTCCAGTCGGGCGATATGGTGAAAGTCAGCGGAATTTCTAAAGGGAAAGGCTACCAGGGTGTTATTAAAAGGCACGGTTTTCATGGTGGTCGTATGACTCACGGTTCCAAGTTTCATAGAGCCCCGGGTTCTACCAGTGCTAACACCTTTCCTGCTCGTGTGTTTAAAGGGAAAAAAATGCCCGGACATGCCGGAGCCCGAATGACCACCACTACCAACCTGGAAGTGGCTCATGTTGATTTGCAAAATAATCTTTTGATGATCAAAGGTTCGGTGCCAGGGCCAAGAACAGCCATTGTGACAGTTGAGGCGATGAAATGAAAGCTCCAAAGTTTGATAACACCGGGAAAAAGACCGGTGAAATAGATCTTCCTGCTTCCGTGTTTACGGAAGAGTTCAGCAAAGGCGCTATCTATACTGTCATTCGGATGGAGTTGCGCAATCGTCGACAGGGAACGCGTAAGACTAAAATCGTGAGCGAAATTTCCGGAGGCGGAAAGAAACCCTGGCGGCAGAAAGGAACCGGTAATGCGCGCCAGGGATCTACCCGTTCACCGCAGTGGAGAAAAGGTGCTACTATCTTTGGGCCCCTGCCTCGTAATTTTCGTTTATCGATTCCGGCTAAGGTGCGTAAATTAGGAATTCGCTCTATATTGGCAGCCCGGGCTGGACAGCAGGCAGTCAGCGTAATCGATGACATT
>JBNLFC010000510.1:0-2609 GCA_050305335.1 Leptospirales bacterium | reverse complement strand
GGAGAGCACAAAATGCACAATAAATCAAATTTATGGCTTTTACTTCTGATAGGCTTCCATGTAATAAAAAAGAGTTGCAGCTAAAGCATCGAAATGCAATGAAAAAACGTTGGTTTTCAGCCTCAAAAGTGATTCCTTTTTTCTGGATGCGGAGAATCTCATTCGAGGCTGTTGTAATTTGCTGCGGGATGGTTGGATGAGAAAGACGAAGAAAGAAGCAGACATGGTAATTTACCTATATTTATTACAATTACAAAATACATACAATAAACCACAATCGTCAGCACATAATCCGACGCTTATCTAGCTTTCCTTCTTCCCCTCACAACCCGCTATATTTCGCAAGCTCCCTCTCCACCTCCTCCAGAATGCGATTCTTCTGCGGTTCTCCACCAAATATCTGTAAGACAAATCCCGGCTGTTCCCGGGGCAGCTCCGGATCCACATGGAAACCAAGAAACTCTGCCAGAGATTTCGGTTCCGAAGAGTCGACGCTATCCAGAATCCGGATCTTCTCCTGGGTATCCTTCTCAAAGACCGGAGCCAGGATCGGCTCGTAAACAATGGAACCAAACGAGATTCGATCCGGATCCAGCTCCACGCTCAAATTCATCAAAGACCGTTTCAGTTCCGCCTGGGCGCCCGATTCGGAGAGTCCGGGATACTCATTCAAATGATACTCTTTAATAAGTTTTCCGAGGAAACGCTTCTGATACTCCTCAATGCGATGATGGATGTAAGACTCACCAAATTCCTGGTAAATGGATGAAATCAGGCTGGAGTCGGACCAGAAGGTAAAATCGAGAATCTCCTGCTCCACCTGCATCGGTGACTTAACATCCACTGGAACGATCTTTTTCATCTTCTCCGGAGAGTCGGCCAACTGGAAGGCGCGGGCCAGGATCTGAATCAGGAGGGCATCGGTTATATTGCGAATCTTATGCTTATAAACAGAGGTGTGCATGCGAAAACGGGCAATGCGCAGAGACCAGGCCTCCACCGCCCCTTTCGCGTGGACTCCGACGACGGAATCATCCGTGAGAACCACATTCATCCAGAGCCTTTCGAAATCGTAGATCCCGTAGGTGACCCCGCAATGATAGGAGTCACGAAGAACATAATCGCCCTTATCCGCATCAATTGGTCCATCCACAAGCTGTCGAATGATATGGGGAAGGTCTCCAAGGGTTTTGTTTTCATATTTCAGCTTTTTTTCCATAACCTTCCCGAGTAAACGGACAAAAGGCTCGGACTCCAGATTCAACTCTTCTATGATTTTCATGCACACATGAAAACCGATGACCTCATGATCGTACGGGACAGGCTGGTCCGTATACCCGTACGCATCCTCCAGTGTGTGACTGAAAGGGGCATGGCCCACATCATGGAGCAGACCCGCAGCCGCCGCTGTCAGGTAGAACTGTTCTAGCTTTTTCTCATGTCTCAGGCCCTGAAGCTCCGCCGCCTCTTCCAGAATAGGATCGATGCGACGGCTGGAGTTTTTATAAAGATAGGAAGCGGCACAGAGAGCCAGCCACATGGTACCCAGGCTATGCTCGAAACGGGAGTGCTGGGCCGAGGGGTAGACAAGCTGCTCCAGGGGGAGCTGGTTGACCCAGCGAAGTCGTTGAAAAAGTTTATGATCAAGAATAGCAAGGAGTGGATCAGGAATCTCAATGAATCCGTAGATGGGATCCCGAACTGCCTTCCCCTCCCAGGTGCGTTCGCCGACGAATTGCATGGATCAAGATTCCAGGATCAGACCCGCTTCCAGCTCCTCGGCCTTGCGATGGAGTTCGGCAACCTCATCGTCTTCCATCTCCGCTATGGCGGTCCAGCCCAGATACTTAGCCCGGTGCTTGACGCTCTCAATGAGATCAGGCTCACGATAACCGATACGCACAGAAAGATAATGTACTTTGGATAGATTAGAGACTGCCTCCACACTATCAAAGTCCTCGCTTTTCAGAAACTCCATGACCTGTTCAAGATTGCGCCTCCGCCTGGCATCCTGGATCAAACTCTCAGGACGGAGCCCCTGCTTTTCCAGCAGCTTTTCTTCATTCAAATGAAACTCCCTCGGACTCGGTATCAGATATTCCCCTTTTAGCAGGGACTGGATCGTATTTTGCACCTGGTCACTGTAAGGGCCATAAAAATAGGGTCTGTATAGCTCCTCCCGCCCCTCCGGCAGGGCCAGGTACACGACCTTATGGATCATTGTCTTAAAAGCGGGAATATCCCTCTCCACAAGCTTGTGGGTCAAAAAAGCGACGGTTCTTGCAAGGGACATAATCAATTTCCTCTATTTTTTCCCTCTATGTCAATGATCTTTTCATATGATCAGCTAAAACAATCCCACTCATAAAGCTCCCCGGTAGCGCGCTACCCAAATCCCTGGTCCGCATCCGACCTCTCCCATTCCGGAAACTACACCCCCTCCTCTCCTGCCAGCGGCAGACAGATAGTAAAGCGGGCTCCCTCCCCATAGTTGGAGGCGTAGATCCTTCCTTTCATCCTCTCCACCACAATCATTCGAACCAGGGCGAGACCGATCCCCTCCCCCTTCATCTTGGCGCTCGCCTTGTAGGACTCGAACAGAGACTCCG
>JBNLFC010000509.1:0-2613 GCA_050305335.1 Leptospirales bacterium | reverse complement strand
GCTACGCAATGGAACAGCGATAAGGTATTTGAGAAATAAATATGACCCATTTAAAAAAATCCACTACTTCGAATTTTGCTTTTCTCCTTTTGCAAGTCTATTTTTTTTCAGGAGCATCTTCAGTGGAAGCTTCACCCGATACAACGAATCTCTTAGTAAAATCTTTTCAATCCGATCACTATCTCATTCAACCCCTGGAGACCGACCCGGAATTTCGATTCGTGTGCAACTATAGCTCTAACTCTCTCGCCAAAACGGAGTATAGTGCAAAAGCCATTTTTGCGGACCCATGGTTATTTAGCCAGCTGCCCATGTCCGTTTTGTCGCGAATGAATGATTTGCACGCCTCTTCCGGAGAGCCATTGTTTTTCGAAGAGTATTTTGCGACGACCTACAGCCATGGTGGAATCAATGATCTGAGAAAATATTTTAAGATTGTCGACTACGAAAAAAAGTATAAAGAAAATGATTTGAACCCCTACCTTCGACTTGACAATGTTCCTACCCTCTGGCGGGGTATTGCCACCTATGAAGTAAAACTTGAAAACGGAAAAATCCGCTTCAAAGGCCATGCCGAAAAAAGAATCAAGCAATTATTCGACAGTTTCCGAACCGAGGATATCCGAGTCTTCAAACTGGATGATTTCTATGTGCTCTACTTCAACGATCCCAATGATAGCTCAAATTATAACACGAACGGCACCTATTTCATCTATCCAGAAAAATACGCTCATATACATGCAAAGACGCCTTCGAGAATTTTGTCGGGAATCAGCGTAAAAAGCCACAGATATTTACCCGTCCGGGTGGATCAAATCAAGGCAATCGGTCCACGGGGAAAAACGATGGTGTATCATCCCGAACGGACCATCAGAAAAACGTCAGAAAAACGAAATTTCGATGGGCTGAGCCTGGAAGAAAAATCTACCAGATATTGGGATGAGACTGTTTTCGAAAATCAATACCTTACCTTTGTGCCGGATCGATTGTCTGTCTCCTGGTATTCTTATATCGAGGACAGATACTACTCCGACGAGATACCACTCTCCCAAATCGGCCCCCGCCCTCGCAAAGTGAATGAAAAGCTTCCGTTCAGTTATCTTCCTCACATGGATCTGAACATATTCCCGGACGCTAAGCTCACTCTCTCTACAGATAATAATGTTTACTCCTTCCTGAAAATGAAGGAGATCAAAAAGGATCCAACGAACAAACAAACGCTTTTCAAAAGCTCTGATGAGGCGCAGAAAAAATCAGCGCCACCCGGAATGGTGCAGGCTCTGGATAAACAATTCCAATTTCATAGCTGGGTTATCAAAAGTGATCTGGATAATCTGGAGGAGGTGAAGGTTATTCTTCATGATGGAGGTTCGCTCATTGCCCCTGTTGATCGAGTTCTCAGAAGCCCGCTGCCGCAGACTCTATCCTTCGCAACTTTGAATGCGGAATACGATTTATACCTGGATGTTTTCCAGCTCCAGTCCGCTCTGGAGCAAAATGGAGTGGAGGATAAGACCCCTTTCAAAATTTTTCTGGATATGAATTTGAAAAAGCCTGATTCTATCTCCCTCGTTATTGAAGTTCATACGCAAAGAATTCCGTTTAGCAGCTTTCAATTGGTCCGAAAGAAGCGCAACCGGGTACAGCAATCATAGGTAGTAAAGGGAGTCGACACTTTATCCATTTCACACCCGTTGGGATTCTTCCAGGACCCTTTTTGCGAAATTCTTAACATATGTTAATTTTTTTGAGAGATGCGTTCATTTCGACATAACGTTCTTTTATCGTTTCGAAATAAAAAATATTTTCCAGCGCGAAAGCGAAAATTCATTCTATCCCATCGGTGAGAAGCACCATGGGCGTGACCGGGGGCCTTTCATAAAAATGTTAAAGAGGAGATGGGAATCCATGAGACTGGAAGTATCCAATGGTAGCTCCAACAAATTCTGGCAAATCGAGGTCCAGGACAACACCCACACCGTAGCCTTTGGTAAAATCGGCACCAGCGGTCAAAGTAATACAAAGAGATTCGCAGACGCTACCGCAGCACGTAAAGATGCGGACAGGCTCATTGCAGAGAAGAAAAAAAAGGGATACGTGGAAGCAGCAACGAATGGAAAATCGACTGTCAAAGCCTCAGTGCCGGCAAAGGCGAAGCCAGCCCCGGTACCAACGAAGCCGAAGTCACCTGGTGCCGTAGCGTCAACGAAGCCCGTCCAACAGGTTGTCCCGAAAACCGCCCAGGCAACAAAGGAAGGCAAAGCCGATTCGCAAGCAATCATTGATGAGATCCACAAGCAGTTAGAGGAAGCCAGAGACACTGCTGCCTTTGTGGCAGCTCTTCAGTGTGCGGGTAACTTACAGGATCCCGCGAAAGCAGGACGTAGTGCCCTCGTTGAGTCCATCGAAAGAATCCACAACGCCTGTGCGGATAAGGAATTTGCCGATGGACTCAACGTCCTGAAAGCTTACATCAGTGCATACGCCCCGGGTCCGGAGAAGAACCACAACGGGGCCATGGATCAGATGCTGGCATCCAAAAGCCTAGTGCTCACGATACTTGCGAAAGATACTGAGCTCCAGAAACTTGTTCTGGAAAGGCTCCTGCCGCAG
>JBNLFC010000508.1:0-2619 GCA_050305335.1 Leptospirales bacterium | reverse complement strand
ATTCTGAACCAGGAGGGGAAAATCGACTCTCTGGAGCTGGAGTTCAATGGCATTCCCATCCGCCGCTATGCCGGTTTCATGAGCAAGAGCATAGAGACTGATCGCCTGGTCCTCAACGACGAAGAAATTTCCGAAGACTTTCCTTATCTGGATGGCAAACTTCTGCAAGGAGATACTCCTGGCATAGAAGTCCACAGCGCTTTGACGCAAATGAGCGGAGATCTGGAGGTAGGAGGATCTGCAAAAGTCCAGGGGAGCATCAGCAGTGGTGGAGATATTCTGTTCCCGGACGAAAAAGGCATTGTGGTAAATGTAGACAATCAACCAACTGCGTCGCTACGCTACTCAAATGATCAAGGACGCTGGCTTGCGGGTGGAGTGGACCTCACAGAGAAGCTAGCATATCTGAGCGAAGTGCAGAGCTTCATTCCCGCCGGTCTGATGAGTGACTTTACAGGGAAAGCCGCACCCGCAGGCTGGATCTTTGCCTCGGGGCGCACCATAGGAAATGCAAATTCCGGTGCCACGGAACGAGCTCATAACGATACATGGCGTTTGTTCTACCTCTACTGGAACGATTATATCGACAGCGAGCTTCCCATCAAGGATAACATGGGAGCTCCACAACTCCGAACAAACTATGTGAATGCAAAATTGGCTTTTGATGCCGGCTGTCGCATCACACTGCCTGATCTTCGTGGACGCGTGGCAGCGGGTCGTGATGATATGGGGGGAGATGCGGCCGGAAGAGTCACGTCTGGGAGATCAGGTATTGCTGGTACAAAGCTGCTGGCCGGTGGCGGAGCGGAAAGTGTATCGCTAACCGTCGCTCAGATGCCAGCTCATAGCCATGGAACAACAATCAGCGGTGATGTGCATAACCACACCGTCAATGTGGAATGGCACTCATTGGCGCCTGGTTCCCATGGTTTATGGGCGCCAGATAACATTATCTATAGCGCCACTGTCGGCAGTAGCAATTATACACATAGCCATACTGCTACTATTGGGAACACTGGATTGAGTCAGGCACATGGAACGTTCAGCCATCTATTATTGTGAACAAAACTATTAAATTGTAATAAAAACATTGAAACAGGAGAAGTAATATGAGCGGTGAAATCAAAAGAATGCGGTATGTAACCGGACTCTTTATGAATGAGGAAGAGTTTGTTACTGACCAAGAGTATCACCTGAAAATGCGGCGTCTGCACAATAGTAAGATGCATACACCCGGTATTATTGAGGGTCTGGATCTAACACCTGACGTGGGGGGGGTCACGATTGACATCCAGCCGGGAATGGCGCTTGATCGGTATACAGAAGACGAATTTTCGCAACCGCTAAGCAGAGAAGTGGTAGTTCCGATCAAAGAGACCATCAATATAGCCTCAAGCGGATATACCGGAGGTGCATCTTTTTATATATGGATCGAATATGCAGAAGAGGCAGCAGATGCCAGTATAAAAGCTGATGGTCAGCCCATCCACATGCAAGAGGGTTTTACAGCACATCACCACGAAACCCGACCTGAGGACGAAGAACGTTGCATTATACTCGGAAAGGTGCAACTTGCATCCGATGGCAAAGTTGCCGGTGTTCTTTTCGAAGAAAATGGTATTCTGCTGCGTAAACAAGCCGGAATCCTGACAAAGGAGGTGGCAACCGATCGCCTGACTCTTACAGATGAAGATATAGTAGAAGATTTTGCATATCTGGATGGAAAGCTTTTCTCCGATGGATCAACAGGCATTCAACTCCACTCCACTCAGACAGAAATTTCCGGTAACGTGGAAATTGCTGGAAAGCTGGCCGTAGATCAAAATCTAAATGTGACAGGAAAAACATACGCAAGCAATGACGTGAATTTGAGCGGAAAATTAACCGTGGCAGGCAATACCAGCATTGACGGAGATGTAAACGTAACAGGAAGCAACGTTACAATCAATAGTGAAGAACTCCTGGTAAAAGATCCTATTGTAACAATAAATCATGGGGAAGCAGGCGATGGGGTTACTGCCGGAGATGCGGGGTTCGAAATCGAGCGAGGTATAAGTCAAGCAAAAGCACGGCTGCTATTCGATGAAACCACAGATCGATTCAAGGCGGGACTGGAAGGGGCTGAATCTGATATTATACGGGATGAAGATCTCAGGTATCTAAATATTCAGCAAGTCGATGGAAGCTACCAACCCATCTATATCAGAAAAGATCCCGCTCATCCTGATATGTTACTCTGGAGCGATACACCCGGAGGTACCGGTCGCCCTTTCGCATAGTGCCTTCCAGCGGACCGGTTGCCTATGTAGATGGCAAGTGGCGATCCGGTCACTGGGAGGCAGCTTCAGGGAAAGAGGTAAGTACGTCACGTTATGGCGTATATCCACCCGGAACATATGCAATCGGTGATTTCTGGTTTAGAGTCAGCGACTACATTGATAACGGCTATAGAGAGTATTACTGGTACACATGGCAATGGACCATGTTTGGATTCCAGATCGTAGAAGTAACCTCAACAAATCCAAACGATGCTACGTACCCTTGCAATGCTCATGCTTGTTTCCCATGTGGGGGATGTAAGTGTGCCATAGGAACTTGCTGGACCATATGCTGTTTCAA
>JBNLFC010000507.1:0-2620 GCA_050305335.1 Leptospirales bacterium | reverse complement strand
GGATAAGGAGCGGTATTGATCACGATCAGGGGAGGAGGCCGCATAGCAAACCGGGCAACGGAGATTGCAATGATCGGTCACTTCAACAATGGTGAGGCAGGAGTGCTGCATATGGTCGTTGCATAATCCACAATCATAAGGACAACCGTAGTGCATGGATGTATTGAACTGTAGAGGCATCTCAGGTGCCTTAACGTAGACTTCTCTAGAGGATCGCCAGTACGCTTCGTCTGTGGCGATCAATACCCTGGAGTGACCATGTTGGGGACACCACTTATCCAGGAAAACTCTGCCATCCTGAATTATATGCTTTGCTTCAATGCGACGCATGCACTCAGGACACAGCGAGATTGTCTGATCATAATAGATATATGGTCGGTTCAGTGCCAGGGGAGCCTCCTGTTGTATACACTCCCGGGCATTGATCAGGACACCACAACTTCATTTAATTGTGGAACTCAGAATCTTTCGTTCTGCTGGTGGTTTGAAACTTTGATCTGCAAAAGATATAGCCCATTGCCAGTATAGCTATGCCAGGCAGAAGTCTTGCAAGGATGGAGCCGAGGCGTAGCAACTGAATCACCGGGGAGGACAAAGACGGGCAATGCCCTTTTTTCATATGCTCTCTCTCTGGAGTCTTATTCTGGTAAGTATCGAAAACCAGATGATGCCAATGATGGCGGCCCACTGGATGGCAGTCAATCCCAGATAGGTGCTAACAGGGAGTGTTCCGGGTATTGCCTGACCGAATGGTGGCTTGAAGAATTCCAGAACCAGGCGGCCGGCCGAGTAGAGTAGCAGAAACCATGCAAATGCAAGTCCGCGATGGGTCTGGAATATACGGAGTCTGGTAGAGAGCAGGCTGAGTCCTACCCATAAGATCTCGTACAGAGCGGTTGGGTGTCGCATGATTCCGTCTCCATAATCCCATCCCCAGGGCCGCGTTGTAGGAATTCCATAGGTTAAATCTTCCGGCCCTGACAGCTGGCAGCCCACACGCCCGATCATCAATCCCACTGCAAGTGGAACTACCCACAGATCGCCAGTGGAGAGCCGCCAGTGTGCTACTTTTTTTCCTGCTTCCACGCCCAGGGTCCCACCGAGAAAAGCGCCCATGACCGATTTCCCGCCGAGCCACAGGAGGGGATCTCTGGCCGCAAGGAGGGCAGGGAGATGTTCAAAAACATGGATAAGTTTGCTCCCGATGAGGGCTCCCAGAAGTGCCAGTCCCAGAATCAAAAGGTTGTCCTGCAAAGGCGGCCGCAGGCTTTCGTGTGCAATAGCCCGTCGGTAAAGTAGACCGGCCACAAGATAGGCTGACATTTCGAAAATCTGGTGGAGTATCAGCGTTTTCAATGATGGTAACCCGGTAAGAATTTTGAATGGGCAGGAGAGAGCAACGGGCGGGTCGGCAAGGTTTTTGTGACAGAGAAAAAGTGTGCTCCGAGCAGGATTCGAACCTGCGACCTCTGGATTCGAAGTCCATCACTCTATCCAACTGAGCTACCGGAGCGAATTGCTGCCATTTTTTTATTGGCCGCTCTCCAGTCCAATCATTATTCAGACCGGGGATGTGCATGGACACGACCTGAACGTCCACTCTGTGCATCCTTGCCCAGGGCATTCAACTCTTCACAGCGACCATGTTTTTTATATTGATGCAGGACCCCGAAAAGAGAAGCTGGAATAAAAATGTATTCTTTTCAACAGCATTATAAGAGTCTACTTTCATCCTATTATACACGTATCTATGGTGGAAGGGAGATCAATTATCGGAAGACGATGGAAGTATTGACTCATTTCTCGATTCCCACGGGAAACGAAAATACTGGCAAGGTGGCCATTGATCCTGGATCTGGTCCCGGTTTTTTGCTATTCCGCTGGCAAAAATTGGATACAAAGTCTATGCAATAGACCTGGACAGGGACTTGCTATCTGAAATTGAAATGGCCAATGATACAGGTGAAATTGTTCTAATCGAAGATGATATTTTGAATTTCAAGAAGTTTTATCCGGACAAGCTTGATTTGATACTCTGTATGACAGATACATTAGCTCATCTTGATTCATTGGAAAGCATCAATGGTCTATTCAAGCGGGTTTCTGAAAGCCTCGCCGGAGATGGAAAATTTTTATTATCGTACAGAGATCAGTCTGTAACGCTTGCCGGTGCAAATAGATTCATTCCATTTTATTCCAATGAAGATTTAATTTTGACAACATTTCTAGAACAAAGTGAAAGTGATGTCACAGTGAATGACATTTTTTATGCAAAGAAGGATGGCAGATGGGAAATGAATGTAAGTTCATATCGTAAACTCAGATTGACTGATGAAAAGATCCATTCTTCACTTGAGTCCAACGGTTTACGAATAACCGGTGAATATAAGGAACGAGGAATGTCATATTTGTTGTGCGTATTATAATACCATTTGAAATTAATCTTATGCTTTACTTCTATATTCCCCCGGGTTTTTCCCCGTACACTTATGGGGATTCGTCGGGCTACATCTCCAATGCGAATATTGTGGATTCGAAAATCTCATTATAAATCGTTCAGAAGTTATTCAAGAATATGACTTCCATGATGCGCTTCGCCGTCTGGCGCATGAAAACGCAG
>JBNLFC010000506.1:0-2643 GCA_050305335.1 Leptospirales bacterium | reverse complement strand
CCGGCTGAAGTATACCATCCTTCGAATTGAGGGTATGCATTGTGGATGTTTTTTGTCTCCAATGGCCAGTGCCAATCCTGGGGAATCATCAATGCCCATGGGAAGCCATTGGAATCCATGTATTCATCCGATGCATCAGCCTTTGAGTAGAGCCCCGGGAAGTGCACATCCTTGTGGGTATTGATCACATGAATGTATGTATCGTAAGGGATTCTCTCGACCGTGCTGGTGGAGGTAGGAGTATCCAGAATGAATTCCACATCAGCAGTCCACCCGGTTACCAGAGTCCCTGATGTGGATTTTGATGTGTTGGATTGTGTGATGGTTGTGGAGGTATTAGGCAGAACTTCCAGAGCCTCACCTGCGGCCAGGTTGCCCGTTGTATCCAGCATCACATTCCCATTTTCATCTTTTCTGACAAGATGGTAACTCATAGCAGGAGCGCCGGGAACTGCCAGTTGTAGCGTATGGTTATAACCAGCGCCTTTGGCTACATGAACTGCATGCGCGCGGATGCGTGACACTGCGGCCGATGCATTGAGATCTTCCTCGAAGCTAAAGCGATAGTTTGCATCGTTGAAATCAGCATCACCTGGAACCGGATACAGGTCCTCATAGGCAATTGTGAAGTAGTCGGCCGATTCAGGATATTTGATCGTTGTAGCACGATCCGGATCATCAGGATAGGCATCGTCGCTATCTGCCACTCCATCTCCGTCGCTATCTACGATTACCGGGATAAAATCGCTCAGTGTTCCCTGAAGTATGATTCTACCGCTGATATAATTGGCATAAAGAATAGTAAAATCCTTTGTCAAGGTTGTGTCTTGATAGGTCACCTCTATTGTTACTACGTTTGTGGTTGTGTTTGCGGTAAAGGTTCCACTGACATTCCCTTGCTCATCTACGATTGCGGAAAAATAAACCATCTGGCTTGTATCATTCGTATTGTAGATGCGAACTCTAGCTCCTGTCGCAGGATCAGGATCAACGCCGTTAACAACCGTTATGTTCACTTTAATGTCGGTTGTAGTGTCAAAGAGGAACGCTTCAGTTCCTTCTGTGTCTACGCTTACGTCCAGGTCAAAGTCACCCGTTATGGTTTCGGGCGTTTCAGCCGTCGTATCGCCAGAAGCAAGTGCAAGAATCCAGGCTACTCCAGGATCATCCTGGGAGGAGCAACCTGCGACAATCCATGACGAGGCGGCGAGTAGTAGGGCCGCCCATTTTAGCTTGTAAAAAAACATCTTCCCACCTTACCCGGACCGTTGAATTTGTTTCTGAAAAACGGTCGCTTTATAGTCAAATGTTACCATATGGACTATCATTTCGCAATATATGACTGGCACTATTTGTATAAACCAGGAGCTCTATTTTTTCATTTTAAGTAGTCCAATTTGCACTTCAGAGGTCTGATTTTAGACCCTCTGATTTAGATGGAATTTCGAGCAAAATGCCCGGCAATGCACCGATCTGGATGCATAGATTTTTAGTTGCGAATCGGAGTGATCTATATGAATAATGGGTCTATGTTGCAGCAGAAAAAACCTTCCGTTCTTCTGGCGGATGATCATGGCATTCTCAGAGAGGGTGTGAAGCACATTTTGAACCAGAGCGGTCTTTGTGAAATTGTGGGCGAAGCTGCCGACGGAAGGGAGGCTCTAGATAAGATCGATACGCTGAAACCGGATATTGTAATTCTGGATATTTCCATGCCGGAAGTCACAGGCATCGAAGTGGCACGTCGAATCCGCAAATACTATCCAGCCATGAAAGTGATTATTCTCTCCCGCCATGATAATGAAGAGTATCTGGAACAGCTCATAAAGCATGGGATTCACGGTTATGTGCTGAAGGACGACGCAGGAAATGATCTCACAAGAGCCATAGAAGCAGTTCAAAAAGGTGAAACCTATCTGTCTCCAAGGATCACTTCTCATTTGATGAAAGATTTTAGTGGTGAGCGCGGGAAGGATGCCGAGGGAGTAGCCTCCGGACAGTTTTCCCTGATCACCAATCGGGAGCGGGAGATTCTAAAACTCATTGCGGAAGGCAAATCCAATGATGAGATAGGCGATTCCCTCCGTATATCTCCTCGTACGGTAAAGGTGCATCGGTCCAATCTTATGCGAAAGCTATCGGTTCATAAGGTGACTGATCTTGTGAAGTATGCTGTGCGAGCCGGTCTGGTAGAGCCGTAAGGGGTTAAACCCTGTTCTGTTAGAGTAGAGCGTCAGTGTTTGCTGGAAATCATAACCCTACCCGTCTTTTTTTGAATTTAGAAAGAGAGTAGTCCTTTTTTCCCCATCTCAAAAAAGTGCCATGCGGATCTTTTCAGCATGGATTTTAGCTGAGCTGGATCGGCTGCCAGCGTTAGAGACAGGCAACAAAAAGCAAAGGATTCCTTTCCCTCTATGAACAAAAGAAAAATCAAGCTGAGCATTGTCATTCCTGTATACAATGAAGAGCGAACTATTCTAGAAATTCTGAATAGCGTAAAGAATGCCAGGCTGCCTGTCGGGGTTGAAAGAGAGATCGTGCTTGTGGATGATTGTTCCAGCGATAATACGCGCATGGTTTTGGAGACGTTGAGAAAGGATCCACTTTTCCACATTGTCTTTCATGCGACCAATATGGGCAAAG
>JBNLFC010000505.1:0-2644 GCA_050305335.1 Leptospirales bacterium | reverse complement strand
ATGATTACGGTTCGCAGCTTTTCGAGCAGATTACTTCCCTGGACGAGTATTACCCCACACGTACGGAGGTTTCCATCCTGAAAAAGATCGCTCCCGACTTTATGGATCATGAAAGAAGTGTAGAGATTGTTGAATTAGGAAGCGGAGACCCGACAAAAATCAGCATCCTTCTGGATGCCGCGCCATCAAACAATCTGGAAAATATCCTGTATGTTCCCGTTGACGTAAGCCAGGGTGCGGTGGAAGAGTCGGCCAGAACTCTTTCGGAGCGCTACCCGGGTCTTCGCATTGATGGACTGGTCTGCGATTTTACAAAGCAACTGGATCAGATTCCAGCGGGGAAACGTCGACTTTTTTGTTTTTTTGGATCTACCATTGGTAACTTCAAAGAAGAGGAGGCAATGGAACTATTGAAAAGTCTTGGCAAGGTTATGCGAACTGGCGAGGAGCTCCTTATGGGAATGGATATGGTCAAGCCCGAAGAGATTCTTGTTCCAGCATACGACGATGCCATGGGTGTTACTGCTGCTTTCAATCGAAATATTATGAACGTAGTAGGCAATATTATAGAAACAAAAATCGATTCGGAGCTATTCGACCATGTGGCGCTATTTAATGATCGCCAGTCACGCATGGAGATGCATCTGGAGGTAAAAGAGGATATGGTGCTGCATTCTCCATTTTTTGAAGAGCCAGTGCCTTTACAGGCAGGCCAGAGAATTCATACGGAATGTTCTCACAAATACACCGGTGAAAAAATCGAGCAGTTTGCCCGTGCAGCCGGACTGGATATCCAGGAAAGATTCACCGATGATAGTGATTTTTTTTCCATTGTACATCTGCAGAAAAATTGAGCCCTTCCAGCGATTCCGCGATTTTATTGGCCAGCCTGCGATGATTTAACGAGAAAATAACTTCCCCCTTTTGTTAACCTATGCTAAATTTATAGCAAAGGGACGTTAATAGTGTGCAAAAATTGTTCAAAAAAAAAATTTCTGTTTTTTTTGAAGGGAAAAATTATCGACAACATTGTTTCTAAGTTTCTTAAAGATCGATGGAGATGTGTATTTCGCACATTCGCAGCGACTCTGGCAGGACGAATCAAATGAAAAAAGTGATCATACATCTAATCGGGAGTATGTTGTTTATGGTTGTTGGAGTAGTTTCCGTGTCGGCTCGATCGATTAACGAAATTGAGTCCTACGGGATCTATGTTCAGGACGCAAAGGGGTATGTGGCAGTGCCAGCCTTCCAGCACGATGACAGTTTTGTGGATTTTAAATATCTCAATGAAGTCCCTGTAGCAAAGCGGGAAAGTCAGCAATTGAAACTTATAGTCTATATGAAGGATTTTTCTCCCGAGTCTATAGGGTTGGAGCTGCGCCCACTGGATGTAAAAGTCAGGCTTGAGAAACTTTCATTTCATGTAAAGCCTATGGAAAAAGCGAACATGTATGAAGTGAGTCTGGATGCTCCGGTAAAAGATGGTGCGATGCTTCAGATTCACTACTGGTCGTTTTTTGACAGGATGGGAGTGGTTATGCTGGGCGATACCGGGGAAGAGCTTGTAAAATACTTCAGCCAGAAGCAAATGCCCAATGCATCTGTTGTAAATCAGTACCTGAGCGATGCTCTCCGTGCTTTTCCTGATAATGCTAAATTAATGGAGCTAGGGGTTTACTGGCACAAAGCGGCTGAAGTAGAAAAAGACAGAGAGGCTTATGCCTACGTTGAAGAAAAGTGGCAGAAGTATGAAAAGGCAGAAAAGCTAACCCTGAAACAACGTTATTTGAATGAGGTCATGGGAGAGATCAGCGGGTATCTCCGGGATCATCCTGATGGCAGTAACGCAAAGGAAGCCAGAGAGCGCAAAGCCATGGCTGAAAAAAAATTAAAAGAATATGAGAAGCTATTATGAAATCAGGGTTTGATAGCGCACGGAAATGCAAGCTCCGGTTCCGGTGCAGTATGGGTGTTGCTGAGAAACCCGAAATTGAGTCTTGCTGTATCAATAGCCAGAGGTGTACGGTGCCGCGGAAAACTTTCAGGCAAGTAGCCGTTTCTTGCTTTTGATGCGACTCAATGAGACCGGGCTGATGCCAAGGTAGGAGGCAATGTCTTTCTGTTTTATGCGCTCTTCAAGATCCTGAAACTTTTCATGAAACGAAAGATACCGCTGCTCCGCATTGAAGAGCAAGAATTCATATTCCCGCATTTCTTTTTTGATTAAGAATTGTTCAGCCTGGATTCGGGCTAACCTTTCCCAGTATCGTTCCCGGTCTATACTTGCAACGTAGTCTTGCAAATTCACTGTCAAAAGAATGCTATCCTCCAGCGTTTCTGCAGTGAAAGGTGATTTTTCTCGATTTAAAAAAGCTGCATGTGATGAGAAGAAACCGCCCTCGCTGGCAAAAAATTTTACAAAGGTTTCTCCATTTTGTTCATTCGTATAGTACAGTTTTAAAAGACCTGTGTGAATATATCCCATAAAGGAGGGCACTGTCCCGCTCTGAATGACGATGCTGTTTTTCTTATATTTACGAATTGTAAAAATGCTATAGACCTGTGCGCGAATTTCCTCTGAAACAGGAGAAATGATGGACAATGTTTCTATAAAATCGTTGTAAATTTTCTGATACTTATT
>JBNLFC010000504.1:0-2652 GCA_050305335.1 Leptospirales bacterium | reverse complement strand
GGAGCCAATGGTACAGAACAACACGGATCGTCATCGTACAGCCTTTACGGTCAGCGTGGATGCTGCAGATGGAATCGCTACGGGCATTTCCGCTCACGATCGGGCTCACACAATATCCCTTCTGGCAGACCCGGCTTCTCGCGGAGAGGATCTGGTGAAACCCGGTCATGTTTTTCCCCTGGCTGCCGTCCCCGGTGGAGTGCTTCGCAGGGCGGGGCATACCGAGGCCTCGGTAGATCTTGCCAGACTGGCAGGATTGAGGCAGGCGGCTGTAATCTGTGAAATCATGAACGAAGATGGAAGCATGGCACGATTGCCCGACCTCTTGAAATTCGCCGAAAAGCATAATATAGATATCTATACTATTGAAGATCTGATTCGCTATCGTAGAAAACACGACTCGTTGATCCGGCGAGAAGTAGATGCTCATATGCCTACCGATTCAGGCGAATTTAGAATCATCGGTTATACTACCACCGTTGATGACAAAATTCATGTGGCCCTGGTCAAAGGTGATGTGTCGGATAAAAAAGATGTGCTGGTTCGCGTGCACAGTGAATGTCTTACTGGCGATGTGTTTCATTCTGCCAGGTGTGACTGTGGCGATCAACTTCATGCGGCACTGGATATGATCATCGCTAAAGGAGAAGGCGTTCTTCTCTATATGCGCCAGGAGGGTCGGGGAATCGGCCTTTTGAATAAGCTAAAAGCCTATCAGCTACAGGATGATGGTCTTGATACCGTAGAAGCAAATGAAAAGCTGGGATTCGATGCAGATTTGCGCGACTATGGAATCGGTGCGCAAATACTTTCAGATCTGGGGCTCACAACCATTCATCTGATCACCAATAACCCGAAAAAAATTGTGGGTTTAGAAGGTCATGGTTTGCAGGTAACCGATCGAATATCCATCGAGGTCCCACCGAGGGAAGGCAACCTGAAGTATCTGAAGACCAAAAAAGATAGGCTTGGTCACCTGCTCAATATGTTTGACTGAAAAAAATCATACCCTTGCTCACCGCTCACCCGGGTGAGCGCCTCTCACCATCTTGAACAGGAGTGACCAGAACCTCTATCCCGATGCGCCGTATAATGGTGGCAACTCGATCTGCTTCGCTTCTGGGGCCCTGTAATACTTCGGCCTCTCCATTGTGGTCTACGGCCAGTGCAATTCTGTACGCATCCTCAGTTCCGATAGAGAGGGCCTCCATGCAAATTTCCATCACCTGCTGGTAGGTGTTGTAGTCATTGTCTTTAATAATAACACGAAATAGTCCTCCCGGGGGAGCTGGCAGAGAAGCTCCAGGAAGCGGCTCTTTCGGGTTAGATCGGTTGACAGCCTGTAGAACCAATCCACCGGAGATCCGGTAATGGTACCAGGATAGCGTTTTCAGACGGGCTCTAAAACTGCGTAGCATCATGTTTCCGTGTATGATTTAGTTCTGATCCGGGCAGCTCATGACAACCATATAATGGTTTTCTTGAAGGGGGGGCTTTCGAATCCTGTCTCCTGTGAAACTGATTCAGCGAATGATCGACTCGATCCGGAAAAACCCGGGCACAACGCTCCTCTTTTTGATACTTGCAACCTACCTTGCTTACCAGCGATACTCCTTTTATCAAGTAGATCGCAACTATTTAAATCGTCCTGCTGTCGACTTTCGCCTCCCGGCCCTGGGAGGAGGTGCCCTTGAGTTGAGAGATCTACGCGGAAAGTATGTTCTGATCAACTTCTGGGCTACCTGGTGCGTTCCCTGCAAAGTGGAAATTCCTCTACTGAAATCTCTCTATAGTGAGTTGGCCGGCGACAGTTTTGAACTGCTGGGCATTGCCGCTGAGAATGAGGAAGTCATAGGTCCGTACGCTCGGGATATGGGGATCAAATATCCTGTTTTACTGGACAGAACCGGGAGTGTAACATCCCAATACGGAATCATGGTCTATCCCTCGCTCCTCCTGGTTGATCCGGACGGGCAGGTGATCGACATATCCCACGGACTGAATCCCCTGTTGAAGTGGAAAATCAAATGGATGGTGAAGGGGAACCCCTTTTAATAGAATATGACTCACATAACGAAACAATCTATCGCTGTCGTAGACTTTGGCGGCCAATATGCACACCTCATATCATCTCGAATCCGAAGGCTGGGAACTTATACGGAGATCGTTTCACCGGAAGATTTTACACCCCATAGAGCAGCGCAATACGGCGGAATTATCCTCTCGGGAGGCCCTTCCTCGGTTTATGATGAAGGGGCACCCACATTGCATCCAGATGTGATCCTTGCAGGCCCCCCGCTTCTTGGCATCTGTTACGGCCACCATCTAATGATGAAGCTGCTCCAGGGAGAAGTGAAAAGGGCAATAACCGGTGAGTTCGGCCCTGCCTATATGCAGGTCAATCTAATGGGTGGACTTTTCAGCGGAGAGGATATGGAAAAGAGCCACATTGTCTGGATGAGCCACGGAGATGAAGTTGTGCGGCTTCCTGAAGGGTTTCAAATTGTGGCAAGCACAGAACATTGCCAGCATGCTTCTGTGGCGGATTTTTCGAGGAACCTTTTCGGTGTTCAATTCCACCCCGAAGTTCGTGATACCGAACGAGGTGAAGATTATCTCCTGAACTTCTTAAAGATAGCCGGTGTGGATGGA
>JBNLFC010000503.1:0-2692 GCA_050305335.1 Leptospirales bacterium | reverse complement strand
TGAACTGGGTGCCAGGACCGGCGATATCATTCGAAGAATCAACGGGGAACCCCTGGAAAATAATGAGAAAATTCTAGAATTCTGGCAGAGTATAAAGACTGCCGATCATGTGACCATAGATCTGGAGCGCGGTGGAAAGATTTTCGTATACGAAATTCTGATCAAGTAAAAGTTTACGAGTTTAAATTTACAATGAATAATCGATGGAAAATAGCTCCTTCATGGATCCTGACACTGGCTGTGACAATCATCCCGGCATTGGTGCTTCAATCCATTCCGGTGAATCCGGTGTTCGCCGAAGCATCATTTCGCCCCGAATTTCGGGATATAGAGGTTCGGGATTTCATTAAAACCATGTCCCGGATCACAAGAAAGAATATCCTCATCGATGACTCAGTGAAGGGGAAGGTTACAATCATCTCTTACAAAGACATCCCCGTATCCCGTGCCATGGAGTTTATGAAAGAGGTACTGGAGGTTCGAGGCTATGCGGTAGTAGATACAGGTACCTTTGTGAAGGTGGTTACCGCTGACGCTGCCGCAGGCCAGAGCACAGACATGCAGCAGAAGCCCCAGGCCGGAGGAGTGATTACAAGAGTCATCAAACTACCAGGGTCGGTGAATGCAACTGATATGCAGGGATTGCTTCGGGGGATAGTAGACAAAGATCTCAAAATAGCAGTGTATCGCCCTGGTAATACACTGCTATTAACCGGATATGGTAAATCTGTAGAAAGGGCTATCAACATCGTTTCCGAGATTACACCGGTAGGTGACGGCTCCACTTCCGAAGGAGGCGGAGATTCGATTCACATCTATCGATTGAAAAATCTTGCTGCCGATAGCGTTGCTCAGGTGCTGGTTCGTCTTGATTCTCCGGAGATTCCTGGAGAAAGCGATGAGGCTAAACCGGGACAGCCCCAGCGTACTGTGAGAAATAATCCTAACCAGAAAATCAAAGCAGTGGCACATAAGGAGTCCAATTCTATCGTTGTCACTGCGACTCCTGCAGAATGGAGTGAAATACGCTCCATTATTGAAAAACTGGATGAACAAAGGCATCAGGTGTTGCTGGAAGTTTTGATAGCCGAAGTAGCATCCAACAAGGTCAACGATTTTGGTATAGACTGGCGCTACCTTGGTGCGACTGCAGGGCACTCTCAATTCAACTCGGGTTTGGCTACCGAAGGTGGACTGATCACAGCGGAAGGCCAGATTTCAGGCATCAATACTCTCTCTGGGTTTAGCCTGGGTTTTCTGGAACGGGGCGGAGAGTTGATGGGTATTTTTAATGCCAATGTGTCCAATCAAAACTTTAATGTTCTTTCAGCACCCCAGATTCTCACACTGGATAACCAGGAAGCTGAGATCAACGTAGGACAGGATGTTCCCGTTAGAACTCAGGAGCGGACTTCCGGCGGTGGAACATCCACAGCAACTGTAAACTCATATGACTACAGGCCTTCGGGAATCAAGTTAAAATGTACACCCCATGTCAGCGCGGGCGGGCGTATCTCCATTGAGCTGTTTACGGAAATCACCAATATCGAAGGTGGGCAGACCAGCAACAGCAACCCCACATTTAGCAAAAGGAATGTTAAAACCTATATCAATCTTGAGAATAAGCAAACTATCGTTATTGGAGGGCTTGTATCCAACGAGAAACTGAGAGCCATCAAGAAAATCCCGCTGCTGGGAGACATTCCACTGCTTGGGTTTATTTTTAGAAGAACCACTATTACCAATAAGAAAGTCAATTTGATGGTTTTTATAACTCCCCATGTCCTCACGGAAAGATCCGAAGGCGATCGAATCAGTCGTCGCAAACGCAACGATCAGATTCGAGAAAGCAGGAAGAGTATCAATAAATCCCGCCTCTGGCCGGAGCCTCTGGCTCCTTCCCCTGAGCGTGAGAGCCTCGAGTAAAATGGGTGGGGGCTTACCATGTATCGAGATCTGGGTGAATACCTCCTGGAAGACGGGGTCATCGATGAAACGGCACTGAAAGAGATCCGCAACATTCATGAAAAAACGGGTGCTGCTCTGGATCAGATAGTCCTTCGCAAAGGGCTGACCGACGAGGAGACTATAGTCAAAACCATTGCAAAGCAGTTCGATCTCTCCTGTGAGGCGAAACTGGAATTCTCCGAAGACCCGGCTTATGCAAAAATACCCGACGAATTTATCAAACGTGCTCGAATGGTGCCGTTTCGCAGAAAAAAGTCCACAATCTTTGTAGCTATCCGTGATCCTTCCCAGATCCATTATATGGACGATATACGACAGATGATGCCTGGTTTTCACGTAGTTTATGTCGTTTCCCAGGAAAGTGAAATCACCAGACTCATACACGGGCATTTTGACAGGTCCGCAGAGGAGGCGCGGGAGGTCATCGACGGCCTATCCATCGATGAATACAACGATCTAGATGCTTTGAGCGACGACAACCTGGATCTCTCCAATGAGGCTCCTGTAATACGAATGGTCAATGCCATTCTCTCTCAAGGCGTAAGCGAAAGAGCATCTGACATTCATATTGAGGCATTTGAAAAAAGCATGGTAGTACGCTATCGCGTGGACGGTATACTTCATAAGAAGCTTTCGCCGCCCAGACCCATCCAGGCAGCTCTGATTTCGCGCATCGAAATTATGGCCAACCTGAATATAGCGGAGAATCGCCTACCGCAGGATG
>JBNLFC010000502.1:0-2702 GCA_050305335.1 Leptospirales bacterium | reverse complement strand
AGTGGGTGCGGAGGCGGCCAGACTGGGATATCTATTGCCGGCCATCTCATCTGCCCGCTGGGGAAATGAAATACTGGCCGGTTACAGAGACGAAGGAGGAGAATCTCATCCCCGGGTCTACCCTGATACGGGAGCATTGCTCATGGATCTTCCTGAACTGATCGATAAAATCAAAGATGTCAAAGCAATGCTTGTGAAGGGGTCTCACAGCTCCCGTATGGATCGGGTGAGCGACGCTATTAAGGAAATGTTTCATGTTTGAATTTCTCTATTCCACAGGGGCTATGCCCGGTTTTTTTCGCCTTTTCGGATACGTTAGCTTTCGCGCTCTTATGGCCGCACTTTTCTCTCTGGCCACAACTCTCTATTTTGGCCCTTATATTGTAGAGCGTTTGAGAGCATTGAAATTCCGTGAAACCATACGTAGCGACGGACCTGATTCACATGCGGTGAAGGCGGGAACCCCTACCATGGGTGGACTGTTGATCCTGATTGGCTTAACATTCTCATGTTTGCTGTTTGGAAATTTCCATAACCTTCATTTTGTCCTGTTACTTGTATTCACCAACCTTTTTGGGTTGATCGGATTTCTGGACGACTACTCAAAAGTGGTATTGAAGCATAGAAACGGTATGAATGCTCGAATGAAAATGGGGCTATCTCTGGCCCTTGCTTTTGCGTTTTCTCTGATATATTTTTATTTTACCCGTACACCTCTCGCCGCGGGCGATACAATCGTATATCATACTACCAGTCTCTTTTTTCCTTTCTGGAAAGGTGAGTTATTTGACATGGGAGTTTTTTTTGCGCTTCCTTTCTGGATATTTGTGATCGTGGCGAGCACCCATGCAGTGAACCTGACCGATGGGCTGGACGGTCTTGCTATAGGTACCGTTACTATTGTGGCCGTTACTATGGGGATTCTTGCCTACCTTACCGGAACACCTCGTGCTGCAAATTATCTGAATTTACCGGTGGTTGTGGACGCCCATGAGTTATCCATATTTCTTGCAGCCCTTACGGGAGCGGGTATCGGGTTCCTGTGGTACAACGCAGCACCGGCCATGATTTTCATGGGAGATACCGGTTCTCTTGCTCTGGGTGCAGCTCTGGGCATGACATCCGTGATACTGAAAAAAGAGTTTCTCCTGGTAGTAGCAGGCGGTGTTTTTGTGGCCGAGGCGGTATCGGTAATTCTTCAGGTAGGCTCCTTTAAACTGAGGGGAAAAAGAATTTTTAAAATGGCGCCGCTTCATCATCACTTCGAATTGAAAGGGTGGCCCGAAACAAGGGTTGTGATTCGCTTCTGGCTGGTGGGCATCATTCTAAGCTTGATTGCTCTCTCCACATTGAAAATTCAGTAGAAGAACGATTACAGCATTCGGAGTTCTCCATGCTTAAATAATATTGCGAATGCGGAAAACTTCCGGCATGGGTCTGTGGGCGGCATTCAAGCAAACGGGAATGGATACAATGGACAGTCTTGATTGGAAAAACAAACGGATCCTCGTTGTGGGCGCCCTCGGTCAGTCTGGCGAAGCGGCCGCCAGGCTCTATGGGAAACTGGGAGCAATTGTCTATCTTTCTGATAGAGGTGATGATTTTTCACGTTTTTCCGGAGATTCCTATCGCCCGCTACCGGGCCAACAGAATGAAGAACTCCTGGAAAAGGCCCTTCCGCTGGACATGGTAGTCATTGCCCCCGGAGTACCTCTGAAAAGCAGCCTTGTAGAGGGTGCATTAAAGCGGGGCATACCTGTGTATGGTGAGAATGATCTGGCTGCAAAAATCATCGCATTGCATTGCAATTTCGTAAAAGAGTCATCCATCCGCAAATGTCCCATTTTCATCGGCATAACCGGAACTGATGGCAAATCCACAACCACGGCACTGACAGCAGCATTGATTCGCGGAGCTTTCGCCATGCAGGCAACGCCATGCGGTAATTATGGTCTGCCTCTGTCTCAGGTGGCCATACAACTGGAAAACAGCAATCTATCCCGGGCCCTGGTAGTAGAGTGCTCTTCTTTTCAACTGGAAACCACACTTTTTTTTCATCCCCTTGTATCCATCATATTAAACGTTGACCGCGACCACCTTGATCGTTATTCGAATATGGATGAGTATCTGGAGACAAAATTGAAGATACTCACAAATCAGGAGGACGATGATCTTTTCCTTGCCCCCCGATCTATTGTGGAATTGGCAAAAAATTTTGAGAGGAGTCTGGATAAAAAAAGTGGCGTTGCCATGAAAGCAGTGGAAGGTTCCGTGGAAGTGGACGAGGCAGGCTGGATTCTCTGGGGTGGCGAAAGATTGATTCACCAGGATGAATGTGCTTTGAAAGGGGCGCACAATATGGCGAATCTTAACTTCGCTTTGAATATCATAGATCATATGGCTCTCTCTCTTTCCTTAAAACCAAATCGTTCTGGTATGGCGCTCACTTTGCGGGAATTCCAGGGACTGCCTCATCGAATGCAGATTGTTCATACGATTGATGACATTGAGTTTATAAACGATAGCAAAGCGACTACAGTGCAGGCGGTGCGCTGTGCTCTTGATTCTTTTCCAGGCAAAAGGGTCCATCTACTTCTGGGGGGGCGAGACAAAGGAGGAGATTTCACCAGATTGCTATCCACGGAAGCTCTGGTGCGTTTTCATCCTTACGGCGAGGCAGGGCAGCCAATTGCTGATGTTGT
>JBNLFC010000501.1:0-2704 GCA_050305335.1 Leptospirales bacterium | reverse complement strand
CCATGAAAGAGGTTGGGCCTTCAGTCTTTTTTTCTTTGCTGGTGATTGCCGTGGCCTTTTTGCCCATCTTCACCCTGGTAGACCAGGAGGGGAGACTCTTTCGTCCGCTGGCCTATTCTAACAATCTGGCCATGGCGATCGCTTCTATACTGGCAGTCACACTGGATCCTGCGGTACGTATGCTTTATGCTCGCATTTCTGCCTTCTCTTTTCGTCCAGCCTGGCTTGCCACGGTTTTGAATAGTCTGTTTGTAGGGCGTTACTTTCGTGAAGAGGAGCACCCCATCAGTCGAATCCTTTTTCGTTACTATGAGCCTGCACTGGGCTTTGTGCTGGATCGCCCGGTGCGCTCTATTATCGTTGCAATTTCCCTTGTAGTTCTTACAGTTCCTGTCTACTTCAGTCTGGGCTCTGAATTTCTTCCTCCTTTGAACGAAGGCACCATCCTTTATATGCCAACCACATTACCCGGCATATCTATTGAGGAGGCAAAGCGCGTTTTGCAGATTCAGGATCGCATCTTTCGATCGTTTCCGGAAGTGGAGCGTGTCCATGGCAAGGCGGGCAGGGCCGATACGTCGCTGGACATTGCTCCTCTGTCAATGGTGGAGAGCGTGGTGACCCTTAAACCTCGCCATCAGTGGAGAAAGAAGGAGCGCTGGTATACGCCTCTGCCCGAGTTTACTCATTTTCTTTTCCGATGGATCTGGTCTGACCGCGTAAGCTATGAGGAGCTTATCACAAAGATGAATGATGCCCTGCAAATGCCTGGTTGGACTAATGCTTTTACCATGCCCATCCGGGGGCGCATTGATATGCTTTCTACCGGCATTCGCACTGCCGTTGGAATCAAGGTGCAGGGTGATGATCTAAGCCAGATCGAGGCCGTGGGGCGTAGCATTGAACAGGCTCTGAAGGATTTGCCAGGTACTCGAAGTGTTTTTGCAGAGAGGGTTACAGGCGGCTATTATGTAGATTTCAACCTGCGACGCAGGGAGCTTGCCCATTATGGACTCACGGTAGACGATGCCGAGGAGATCTTGCAGCTGGCTCTGGGGGGTGAGGTTCTGACCACTACCGTCGAAGGCAGGGAGCGTTATCCGGTTCATTTGCGTTATCAACGAGATTTTCGCGATACGCCACAGGCTCTGAAACGAGTTCTCATTCCCACACCTTCCGGCGCTCACATTCCCATTGCTCAGATTGCCGATATAAAAATTATTCAGGGTCCCTCCATGATTCGCGATGAGAATGGTCTTCTAACCGGTTATGTTTACGTGGATATGGGAGCAGGAGATATAGGCTCTTACGTGGCAAAGGCGAAAGAGAGAGTGAATTCCCGGGTGAAGTTGCCTGAAAACATCTCTCTAACATGGAGCGGTCAGTACGAAAATATGGAGCGGGTGGTCCAGCGTCTGAAGATTGTATTGCCGATTACGATTCTATTGATCGCCTTTCTTGTTCATTTCAATACCGGCTCATGGGTAAAAACCGGAATTGTGCTTCTTGCCGTGCCATTTTCCCTGGTGGGAGCAATCTGGCTCCTCTGGTTTTTAAACTATCACATATCTATTGCCGTATGGGTGGGCATGATCGCTCTTCTGGGACTGGATGCTGAAACCGGCTCTTTTATGCTTCTATTCCTTGATCTCTCTTACCATGAACAGCTGGAACGCGGGAAGCTCAATAATTATGCAGAGTTGCGAGAAGCCATTTTTCTTGGAGCCGTAAAAAGGGTTCGCCCCAAGATCATGACAGTGTCTGCAGCACTTCTGGGACTTCTTCCCATTCTCTGGTCCAGCGGAACCGGTTCCGATCTGATGAAGCGCATTGCAGCTCCCATGGTGGGAGGTCTTATTACATCTTTTGTCCTGGAGCTTTTTATCTATCCTGTGATTTATGAAATGTGGCGTATGCGGCAACTCCGGAAAAAATCTGGTTCACCATGAAGAGCGCATGAAGTTTGAAAGGGGCGATGGTTAATTAAATAACGCATATCTTCATATGCAACATGCATAGCCCGGACATTTTGTAATACGAAACAAGTCAAGTGGGATTTCCCAGATTCACGCAGACGGGAGTTGGGTTTTTGATATAGTGCAACCCTGAAAAAATCTGTGCTAATCTGCGTCCATCTGTGGATGGAACCTCTATCACGAAACCTTTAAATAGATAATATATATTAACTATCAGCTTTGCTCTGTATATTTCGAATGATGGATTCGCTGATTTCGCTTTGAGCAGGAAGGCTGGCTGCTTTATTCTGAATATCTTTCTCACTGGAAAGATCATCCAGTTGATTCTGTTGCATTTGCTGCCAGCGTCTTTTGGTTTCTCTATGGGAGTGGGGAATTTCACCAAATGCCACTGCCCCGTTTGCATTGATGATGTAAGGCTTGATCACTCTGTCTGAAGAAAGATGAATGTATTGCTCCAGGTAGCTTTTTAACTCCCTGTAATTGTCGCTGCTAAAGCACCGGTTTTCTCCGTTCTTCTTCTCGCTTTCTACAGGGTATTCTTTGAAATGGCTATCTATCTGAATGTAAATAAAAGGATAAGATTCACCGTGCATAACGCCCTTCAATCTCTTAAAACCGTTGAAGACAAAGTTGGGCGATGGTCCGCTGGCCAACGAGGCGGTGGTCAACTGATCAAGATAGAGCCAGGCAAGATCTACCGTTAATACAAATTTCTTTCGATCGGC
>JBNLFC010000500.1:0-2704 GCA_050305335.1 Leptospirales bacterium | reverse complement strand
CTTTCTTCTTGTTCTGTCCATTGTCGTGGGTGGGAGCACTGGTGCATTCCGAATGACCAGGGGCGACCGATTTTCGGATAAATGGCCATTGATATAACAGACTGGCAGCCGAATCGTTTGACTGCAGCTTCGGGCAATGGATGAGCAGTGCCCGGACCAAATTTGACGGGACCGTCCGCGGCGCGGAGAATACGAAGCATATGTGCAATGTCCGGATCCATGGGCATTTCAAGATTCAATTCAAGAACACCGGGATAATCCGGCTTTTTTCGCTCCATGGGAACGATCCATCCGTTAGATTCCGGATCACAGGGATACATGAGAAAGGCCCGATCACAATCAAATAGAGAGAGCATAAGATCGAGAACGTCGGTCATCATTCTTTCGATATTGTTTGTTCCCTGGATTGTTCGATTGATCCCGTCCATGCTTTCCAGAAAATGCATGTGGAGTGCCCGCTCTTTTTCGGCTTTTTTTCGCTCGGTTATGTCAATGAACGTAACGATGACCTGGCTGATTTCATTGGATTGGTTGTACAGTGGATCCGCTGCCACCAGTGCGAAAATATCGTCGCCAGAGGGTCGATGAATTCCTGTAACGTAGTCCCTGAGTTCCCGGTTTGCAGACATGACAAGGTTTACGGGATATTCATTGACCGGCATGATACTTCCGTCTTCCCGAAAAAAATGCCATTCAGGATCGATTGCCGTCTTTCCCATCATCTGGTCTTCCGTGAGCCCGAGCATCTCCTGTGCTTTCGCATTGCATGTAACGATTTTTGTGTCCTCTCCATGAACTACCACGGCGGCCTGTATCTTATGGACCAGCGTTCTGTATTTCTCTTCGCTTTCGCGCACAGCAGCTTCACCCCTTTTTTGAGAGGTGATGTCGCTGATAAATGCAGTTGCGCCGATTACCTCACCGTTCCGCAGGATCGGGTTCCATCTAAATTCATAGTAGATCTCCGCGCCAGGTTGGAATTGCACCTCCGAAAAAGCTTCTCCGTGTAGCGCCCGGTCCATACTCGCTTTTGCAATTTCTTTAAGTTCCGGTATGGACATGCATTCCAGCAGATTCATGCCAGTTTCAATCTCCACATTCCAGATTTTCTTCATTTCCAGACGATGTCGCTCGTTGAAGGCAGTGTAGCAGTAGCCGGCATCCAGGGAAAATATGATTATGTCTGAAGGGCTGTTGATCAGAGCTGAAAGCAATTCGTTGCTCGATTGCAGTTGGTTTTCGATCTGAAGCCGTTCTGCAAGCTCCTCTTCCAACAGAGCATTTGCTTTGTTCAGTTCAGAAATCTGTTTTTCAACCAGTACCTGAAGGTGATTTTTTTGATCCAGCAGAAGCTTGTCCTGCTCTAATTTCTCGAGAAATATTGCTAGAAGTTGAGTCGCATTGTATATAAGATTACGGCTTTCAGTATCATGGAGACCATCGACATTAAACGAAACACGTCCGTAGATCTTGTGTCTTGTGCAGACTTCTACAGTCGTGTCACGATCTTTGCATTCATCCGATACCCATGCAAAGGAATACCCGTGAAATATATCATTCATGCTTTCTATGTAAAGGTCAATCATTCTCTCTTTATCATTCAATTGCGATAAGGTCGTGGCCATGAGAAATAATTCCTGTGCATAGTTTTTCATTTTTACTCTTCTTTGTTGAGGAACTGAGGAGCATTTTTAGCCAGCCATATATCGGGTTGTTCATAAAAAGGGTTTGTCGTGATCACTCCTCCGTTTATGGTGTAAGGATGTGTGCGCAGGACATTCATTACAATATCGCCGGAGATCTTTGTGATATTGTACAAGCATAAGCTGAGTATAGATCTCCCTTGAACGAAATAGTTCAATCTCGACTCGTAGGCAAATAAATGCTCCACCCCCCGAATAGCTTGTAAAGCCCACGCCATTTCGGCGACTGCACGCAGATTGTTTTTCCCATCAGCCTGGGTGGAGTCGTAATAGCCATTAACCACGGCGTCCATATACCAGGGATCAAAAACGCCTTCGGGATAATATATCTCTCTGGCCTTTTTTACATCCAGGCGTCCTGGATTTTCTCTAGTTGCGTTACACACGGGGCATTCAGTATGGAGAGTGTCCCAGAAATGGTCTTCCGATTGTTCACTGTGAATAAAGATTTGCTTATCATTATCAATACAGCCCTGTCTTAAATAACTGAAAATGATCTCATCGCGCTCTTTTTCCGTTTCATAGAGACCGCACATATGCGTTCCCCAGTTGCACGAATAGTTGCCAATGCCCAGTCGCATTTTTTCTAGTTCCGATGTTTGGATATACATTGGGATACTCCTGGCTGTGCTGGAATTAGCTGAAAAAGGTAGTGAATTGTCATGGTATTGGACGAATAATCCATTTTGCATTCAGTTACCGGATCTGCTAACTCAGGTATTCGGAGGGCAGATTTCCTCGTCTGAGGAATCACTCAGACTTTTATGAAATGCGGGTTATCCGGTTGATCAACCTTTGCCCCGTAGAGTGCCAAAATTGAATATAAGCAGCTGATGATTTTTATGTAGTACCAGTATCCCATGGGTTTCGGTTTTTCTACAGTTGCTAGATTCCACAATATCAGGATTGTCAAATATGTAAAACTGTGGAAATTCGCCGTGTAGAATCATTGGCCGTGCTGTTCTCTATCTTCATAATGTTTCCTGGAACCCCAGGGCAAA
>JBNLFC010000499.1:0-2704 GCA_050305335.1 Leptospirales bacterium | reverse complement strand
CGCTGCCCGAAGGACCTGAAATGAGAACAGTTCTAGAATTTCCGCTACAGACTGTATCATGACACTGCATAAGCGCACCAAGCTGTTTTTCCCTCCCAAAAAGGCGATCGCTGGAATGGAACTGGTGGAGGCGGTCGTTGAGAGCAAGAGGAACCGGCGAATGAATTGTTCCTTCATTCCATTTGATTATGCACGTTTCTAGATCGCTTTTGATTCCATGTAAACTCTGGTAACGTTCGTTTTTTCGTTTTGCCATCAGTTTTTGAATGATTGCCGAAATGAGAGCGGGAATTTCCCGGTTTATGCTGCTGGCTTCCGGGGGAGGTGCATTGATTTGCATGTCTATCAAATCCAGCGGGTTTTCGGATTGAAATGGAGGAAAACCGAGTAGAATCTCAAAGAAAGTGACGCCTAGAGAGTAGAAATCGGTCCGATAGTCGACCTGATATTCGATTCTTCCGGTCTGTTCTGGAGCCATATACTCGGGTCTGAAGCGGTTTGTCTGAAAATAGTAGTCTTCTTTCTGTCCGCGATTCATAGACCTGGCAGCCCATTGGGCGGTTTTGAAATCGATCAACTGAATAGACCCGGTCTGCACATTCCAGATGATATTGCCGGGATGTATATTGAGATGCAGTAAATTGCCCCCATGAAGGGATTCCAGGATGGATATAAGGCGCAACGCGATTTTCAAAAAGATATCGATTGCAATGCGCCTTTTTTTTAAAATGTCGCGCAGTGCAACGCCTCCGGTGTCTTCCATAACCAGAACAAACTGCCGGGGAATTTGCAACATCTCCACGGCATGAGGAATTCCTTCTCCATGCAAACTTCTGAGAAACCCGTACTCCAGTTGAAGATCATTCATGAGCACCCCGGGCGTGGGTCTGTCTCTGCTTGCTTTGAGAATGACGGAAAGGTCGTCGGCTCTCCTGGCCCTGTAGACCTCCACATTTTCACTTCTGTGAATCTGCTCTTTGATGGTGTATCCGCGAACTTCCAGCATGTATGGATCCGAAAGGAGAAGATCTTTCCGTTAAGTATAGTCTGGTTTGTTGAATCCGAAAAGCCTTTAATATTGTGTCAAAATTGATGTTGCCTTCCATTCCGTATGTCTAAATTCTATCAGAATGGTGCGAAGCAGGTTATTGAAAGATTACCTGTTCAAGGAGGTGCACAGGTAATGAATCATTCAGTCTGGAAACGAGCAGGTATAGCTGCGGTGCTCATCTCTTTTCTGCCGGGTCCCATTTTTGCAAGGGGCCTCTCTTCGGATTACCTGCAACCGGTGTGGAACCCGGCTCACTCCTTTTCCCACGGCGGTGTTATGTGGCAGGAAAATGAGACAGATAACGCGGCCGACTCCAGTAGAGCCCGGAGAAAAAAAAGACGAGAGTGGATGAGCTGGCATCAAATGGCAGGCGTTGCCACATGGATACTCTGGCTGAGCACCTGTATCAGTGGAGAGCAGGCTTACACTTCGCTCTATCAACCCAGACAGGAGCAGGCGAAACTCTACGGGCTGCTCTATGCTTCCCGGAATCCATCTGCCTTGCTTCTGGCATATGCAGCGTATACTGCGGACGACCATTCCAGCATGCCAGCTCTGGCAGTACTGGCAATGAATCCCCAGGAAAATCTCCTTCCCTATCTCTATTTTACGCAGGAGACTGAATGGGAAGTTCGTAAAGGAGAGGAGTTGCACCAGGGGTTGGCCCGGGCCACGCTGGGGATGTATGCGTTAACCGGCATTCTTGCGATGACAGCACCGAAAATCGAGCTTCATTCCCACGAAGGAAGTGGGGTCGATCATGTTACCATTCATAAATCACTGGCTCTGGTTCATCTGGCGGCCCTGGTTGCTCTACCCATTCTGGGCAGTCAGATTGAAAAAAGGGGTCCGGAAG
Organism: Leptospirales bacterium; assembly: GCA_050305335.1. GTDB lineage: Bacteria > Spirochaetota > Leptospiria > Leptospirales > Leptonemataceae > JBNLFC01. The sequence continues at coordinate 797 of JBNLFC010000499.1, read as the reverse complement.
CTGCAGGACAGATGCGCGCAGTGGGATGGGCCGGTCTGGGGGTTCTTTCAGCCGCCTTTGTGGTGATAACTTTTTAAGGACGGGTAAAATCCGATGGAGGGATGGGGATAGATTGTTTTTCGGTGTCTCTTATCTGACTGCTCCGGTCAATCGCTGCTAGAATCGCGACCATGGGCTGAAGAGTCCGGTGAACTATGTATCTGTTGGTAGTTTGCTTATCTCATTTAGTAATGTCACAGGCGACGTACAGTAGATACACTGAGGTCTCTGCACCTTTACGTCAATAAAAATAGCACAGTATTCGACTCTGTTTTTCCCGTCATATGTTAAGCTTTCTGATCCGAGCACTAAACTCTTTTTTCAATGAGTGAAAAGATCCAACCCGGGTCACAAAACTCGGAACCAATCGATGATCTAACTTATGAATTAGTTGGCACTTATAACCAATTCATGCTGGAAATAAGGTATACGTTCTATCGCAGAGGAAAACCCTGATTTGCCAGGGTGGGCGATATTTTGGAATACCTTTATATCGGATGGCCACGGGTATCGCTACACGTTTGTGGGATAGGTGGAATTACTGTCCTTCCGTCAGTTGTTTATGGGAAGGGAAATGTTTCGTTAGCGGAATGAGCAGGTAGGCGACGTCCTCTATGAAAAATTTAGCAATATGAAAAAATCTATTATATACATATTTGCAGCATCTATTCTGCTGCTATTTGCCAGTTGTAATGATTTTCTCGACAAGACTCCACGAGATACTTTTACAAATAATCCGGAATTCTGGAGTAACACCA
>JBNLFC010000498.1:0-2709 GCA_050305335.1 Leptospirales bacterium | reverse complement strand
GTTCTCATGGGACAAATGCTGGAGCTAAAGGCACGGAGCAAAACCGGTGCTGCCATCAAAGCGCTTCTGGGCCTCGCGCCTAAAACAGCAAGGCGAGTTCACAATGGGAAAGAAGAGGACGTTCCCCTGGAGTAGGTGAAGCCGGGCGATCTTCTTCGTGTGCGACCTGGAGAAAAAGTACCCGTTGATGGCACAGTGAAAGAGGGAAGCTCTTCCGTTGATGAATCCATGGTGACCGGCGAACCGATTCCCATAGAAAAGAAACAGGGAGATCGCGTAATCGGAGCAACCCTGAACGGCACAGGATCGATCATTGTGCAAGCTGAGAAAGTGGGAGCAGATACCCTTCTGTCGCGTATCGTGCAGATGGTAGCGGAAGCGCAACGGAGCCGCGCACCCATTCAGAAGCTGGCGGATACAGTCTCCGGATACTTCGTTCAAAGCGTGGTCGCTGTTGCAATTTTGACTTTCTTGGCCTGGGCCATCGTTGGTCCTGATCCAAAGCTGGCCTATGCACTTGTCAATGCAGTAGCTGTGTTGATCATCGCCTGCCCCTGTGCTCTGGGTCTTGCCACGCCCATGTCCATTATGGTTGCTACAGGCAAGGGGGCGTCAGGTGGAGTTCTCTTTAAGAATGCCGAAGCCATTGAAGTAATGAAAACCGTGGATACCCTTGTGGTGGATAAAACCGGAACCTTAACTCTGGGCAAACCCAGACTCCTGGATGTTGTACCAGCAGAGGGTTTTGATGAAGCCAGACTCCTTTATTTTGGTGCCGGAATTGAAAGAGGAAGCGAACACCCCCTTGCAGCAGCCATTGTCGCAGGAGCAGAGGAGAGAGGTTTATCACCCGGAAATGCAGAGTCCTTCCAGTCTATAACAGGAAAAGGGGTAACAGGAAAAATCGATGGGGTGAATGTCGCCCTGGGAAACCTGAAGCTGATGGAAGAAATGCACATTGACGTTTCCAATATTCGGTCCCGTGCCGACGACATGCGAAAAGAGGGGAAAACAGTTATGTACGTGGCCACAGGCGAAAACGCCGCAGGACTTCTGGGGGTTGCTGATCCTATCAAAGATACAACTCCCGAAGCGGTTCGCGCACTTCACGACGAAGGTATCCGCATTGTGATGCTCACCGGCGATAATCGAACCACTGCAGAGGCCGTATCGAAAAAGCTGGGGATCGATGAAGTAATCGCAGAAGTGCTCCCTGACCAGAAGGCCGATCATGTAAAAAGGTTTCAGAGTGAAGGCCGGGTGGTGGCTATGGCTGGTGACGGAATCAACGATGCTCCCGCTCTTGCCCGTGCCCATGTAGGCATTGCTATGGGTACGGGCACAGATGTGGCCATGGAGAGTGCTGGAGTCACTCTGGTGAAAGGAGACCTTCGGGGGATTGTGAAGGCAAGACGTCTGAGCAAAGCCACCATGCGCAACATCAAACAGAACCTCTTTTTCGCTTTTGCGTACAACTCGCTGGGTGTTCCCCTGGCCGCCGGCGTACTCTATCCGATTTTCGGCCTGCTTCTGAGTCCCATGTTTGCTGCCGCCGCCATGAGTTTCAGCTCCGTTTCGGTGGTTGGCAATGCTTTGCGGCTCAGAGGTAGCAGAATGTAGGAATGTGGGGACATAGGAACATCCGGCACCGAATGAATGCAGCTCCTTTAAAATCGGATCAGACATCCCAGAGAAAGACCACCCTGCGCATCGGTTGCATATCTCTTTTTCCCGTGATATGTTTCAAAGGCAACAGGGGACATCCAGATAAACCGGACTGGCAAGAGAAGACTCACACTTACACTGGAAGTCAGATCCAGGCGAAAGCGGAAATTCGGTTCAATTGCAAGAAAGGGTGAATCCATATCTACCCGCACTCCATTGAAATTCAAATGTCCGTGCTGGTGTCCCAGCAAAATGTCCAGACCAGGAAGAAAATAGAATCCCTTCGTCAGGTAAATTTCCCGGGGCGGCGTCTGAATCCCCACATAGGAACGGGAGAAACGAAGTTTTTTCACCTTTCGTGCATCCGAAATGGTGTTTAAAACGGTAACACCGGAAACGGATGGGTCGATTCCCCCTATTCCTGGAATCGATAAAGCAACAGGAGAGATGGGCTCTCTGTATCCCCCCGAGAAAAGCAGACGATTGTAGAGCTCCTTTGCCGCAGTGTCTTTCCAGGTCAATTCAGCAGGAATTACCTGCATGGTTTCATATCCCACAAAAACCCCTGGATCGCTTGCTCCCCATGGATTCCAGTAGAGTCTTCCTCCGTCTGCAATACCACGCCATTGATTCGGATAATGTTCAACGAATTCAACAGCCTGCAACTCAAGAGAAGAAGCTGAATTTTTCTCCTCATCCGCGTAAACATAAACAGGAATCCCGAAGAACAGTGTGCAGAATATCAAGAAGAGACGCCCGTGATAAGAAAACTGATTCATTATGATTCTCCGGTTTCCATTATTTCCGATGGGCTCTATTTGGGAATTGATCCGTCATCTTTCAGGATTGCATGCAACTCCTGGAATTGAAATGCATTTACAAGAAACGTCCCCATTTGTCCGTCTGTACCGGCGCGAAGATGCATGAATCGCTTTTCTGGTTCGTACATGACCGTCCAGAGAGTTCCAAACAGACTTGAATACTGGTGCATGGCAACTCCCCGTTGTGTGTCTCCAAAAAAGTTAAATAAATCACTTTTATTGT
>JBNLFC010000497.1:0-2735 GCA_050305335.1 Leptospirales bacterium | reverse complement strand
CGGACCACTCTTTCTATCCCATCTCTCCAGTGAAAACGCCAACTGCCTGGCAACGAGCTGTTGATAAGTCCCCCTGTCTTTTTTTTTAGACCTGGCGATGTACTGTCTTATCTGGCTGGACCAATTCTCATATTAATCGATGCAAAAGCGTATTCTCCTCCTTTTTTCTCCTGGTACGGAGATTGCATATATTTTGCGGCGAGTGGAACACACTCCAGCAACTAATTTTGTAGAGGAGATTGACGTATGGTCAGTGTAGATAGTAAATTATTTCAAGAAATCCAGGTGGTTGGAGCATCGATCAAATCGGTGGTAGACGGGCTGGGAGCCTTTCAATCCATTGCAGATCAGGTGCTGAGGCAACATGGACTGGAAAATCCCCGGGAGGATCTGTGGTACCCTTTCGATCAATGGATTGGTGCATTTTCCAGTCTCTCCAGTCAGCTGGGACCGGCTACACTATTTCAGATCGGACAGAAGATTACGAAAGATAAGGTCTTCCCATCCCATGTCAACAGCCTGAAAGCGGCGCTCACTGCCATTGACGTCGCTTACCAGATGAATCAGAGAGGCGCAAAACCCGGACAGATCGGGAACTACTTCTACACTGAAACCGGTGAAAATTCGGTAACCATTATTAGCAATACACCCTTCCCATGCGATTTTGATCGTGGTATTATTGTTGCTATGGCAAACAAGTTCAGGGGGGCAACCAGGATAACCGTGGAGCATGAACCGGGAAGCTGCCGGAAAAGCGGTCAGCCAAAATGTTTCTACAGGATTGACTGGTAACCGTTGATGCATTGGGCGGTCAACGCTCGGTCTGTACCCAGAATTTCTCCATGGCCGCATTAAAATCCGTTCGAACATCAATGCCCTCAATTCTTCCAACGCTAGAGTATTGCCAGATTTTGAAATCCGGCAGTTCTCTCCCCGGTTTCATGTAGATGCTTCTTACCCGGTAGTTGTATTGAGCAGAATCCTGAATCAGGTATTGTCTGTAGAATTCCTCTGTGGTATATAAAATTGGCTCCTTCTTATAGATCTGGCGTATTCTGGAAACATAGGTTTTCAACTCATTGTGAAATTCCTCAATAGAAGGAAGTGTCCTACAATTTCCGCCGAACTCCAGATCGATAGCCGGAGGCAATGCATTGGTCTCGCAGGGAACTGTTGAAATAAAGTTCTCCGCCTGTTTCTGGCCATCCTTGCAGAGAGTGAAAAAATGGTAAGCACCACGAAGGATTTGAGCTTTTTTCGCCTCCCTCCAGTTAAAGGCTCGCCACCATGGTTGTGGACGAGAGTAGAAGTATCAGGGAGTATTTCAAAAGTGATGGATATTTCATGATTCATTTTCTCCCGCAATGACCCATTGTCCGTGGCTTCACCGACTAACAATAGATTTATCTCACACAGAGGCTACGGAGCAAGGGGAGGGGATATTCATGACTATCGTTGGTCAGAAATTAACAATACCTTTTTTCAAAATTGAATTGCTCGGTTTTCAAAACCCCGGAACAAACATCCTGCCCATCATTCCCATCTTGTTCAATGAATCTCCGCGTCCTCTGTGAACTCCGTTTGAAACCCCTACCACATGACTTCCAGGTTAAATCTATAACGCTCCATTTTGCACCAGCAGTGTGTCCAGCAAAAGTCCTGTGAATAGCAGAATACTCAGCCATGCGTTGATATGGAAAAAGGCGATGTTAATATGCTTCAGGTTATCCGGCTGTACCAGAAGGTGCTGAGCAATAAAAAGGAGTGCCGTAACCAAAAGAGTTATCTGTAATATCCAGCCGCCGTGGGACAGCATGGCCGCCATAATCAAAAAAGCCAGGGATACGAAATGGGTAAGCCGCGCAATAAGCATTGCCCTGCCCACACCCAGACGAGAGGGCAGGGAGTGCAACTTATGCTTCCGATCGAATTCGGCATCCTGACATGAGTAAAGAATATCGAAGCCTGCCACATAGAGGCCCAATCCCATGCTCCAGTATACCGGCAGAGGATCGATGCGTCCCAGAAGTGCGATCCAGGTAGCTGACGGGGCAAGGCCAATGGCGGCTCCCAGAAAATAGTGGGAATACATAGTGAATCGTTTGGTATAGGAGTATCCCAATACCAGAAAGATAGCCACAGGCGCAAGGAGGCCTGCTACACGATTGAGCCAGAAGGCATCCGCAACGAAAAGGACAAGCATAAGGGTTGTAAAAAGCCAGGCGTTCCGGAGGGAGATTTTCCCCGCCGGTAGTTCTCTTTGTGCGGTGCGCGGATTGCGTTCATCAAACTTACGGTCTACTATGCGATTGAACCCCATTGCTGCGCTCCGCATGGTGACCATAGCTATGCTGATCTGTACCGCTTTTACAGCAATGTCTACTACACTCATTTTGACGCTATCAGTAAAAAGAAGAGGCATTGCCTGCAAAAAGGCGATGGCCGCAAAAGGGAGTGCAAAAAGAGAGTGGGCCACTTTAATCATCTCCAGGTATCGTCCCAGCTGCTCCATCATTCCATGCTTCTTCTGATCCATGCATCGAGAGGCGGCTTCTGGTAAAGGCGTGTCAAGCCTGAATCCAAAAAGAGCGGACAATTCAAAAGTCCGTCCATCTCAAGGGATATACCTGTGGCTCCACTGCGATAGATTTGACAGCGGACACGTTCCGGTAAAAATGATCGCATGCGGGCCTTTCGACCGGTTATCCTTCTCTTTTTTGCTGCTTTTCTCAGCT
>JBNLFC010000496.1:0-2736 GCA_050305335.1 Leptospirales bacterium | reverse complement strand
CCAGTGTGTGCAGCTGCTGGCGGGCCATGGCCATGATGAGTGCCGGTCCAGCTCCGTGTCCTGTTACATCGGCAATGCAAAAAACCATGCGGTTTTTATCTGCCTCAAGAAAGTCGTAATAATCGCCGCCAACTCCGGTCATTGCCCGGTAGAAAGAACCGAATCCCACATGCCCTTCCATGGAAGGAGGATAAGATGTAGGAAGAAGGCTTTTTTGAATCTGGCCAGCGGCGGAGAGCTCAGCCCGCATCTCTTCCCGCTGCCGCAGCCCGTGGACCATCCGGTTGAGGGAGCGGGTCAGAGTTCCCAGTTCATCGGAACCATTATACTGGAACTCCACGTTAAGATTGCCTGATCCCACCCGGTCTGCGCCTGCGATGATTTTTTTGATCACACCCACCATCATGGTAGCCAGAACAAATGCCAGAAAGATAACCCGTAGGGCAATGGACAGGGCAGTATCGATGGCGCTATCCTTTTCTACTCCCAGCCGATTCTCCAGCTCCTGCTGCTCTTCGAATACCCTGATAAAACCAGCGGTCCGCATGAGCAAACTTCGCCGGATGAGCTCATCCAGAGGTAAAATATCGATTTCTCTTGCCAGTTTCTTCGCTTCGCCTTTTGCCAGAACTTGTTCCCGGCCTCCCTCTGTAACGGAAGCAAGAATTCCTCGACACCCGGCATATTCGGGACAGGAGGAATCGATCCATTTTCGTAGATTTTGCAGTCGGAGTCGCTCTCTCTTTCGGATTGCCCTGGAGCGCAAATAGGAATCATAATCATCGGGGGCATATTCGTAACGAAATAACAAGGCTTCTGAAAGAATTTCATCGCGGAGTGTGAGAAAGGCATCCAGAAGCTCCTCCCTGGAAGAGAGACGATTGGTCTGCTCCCGGTCAGGATTGGATGAGCCTACCATTGACCTGGATGGGCCAGGAATCAGACGGTAAGAATCCAGAAGAGCTCTCCTGGATTCAGGAAGATTGAAAGAATCGGGATTTGCAATAAATTTCTGGATCAGCCGATTGTCGTCCGCAAGAAGGCGCCGCCAAAGACCTCCCTTGCGGCTGTCTTGTAAAGCCTGCTGGATCAAGAGGGCCCTTCGTGCAATGGATGGGTTGAAATAGAGAGTTTCCACTGTAACCCGATAACGTCCGGTTTCATCTTCCAGGGAACTATGGATCGGCCCGGGCTCTACTCCTCCCTGAAGGAAAGTATCCCGCACAGGTTTTAGGGTTTTTAAAACAGGACCGGATGTTACATTCAAGGTATTGATCTTCTCATGGCTGACCAGGCGCATTTTGTTCCGCATACGCGTCAGGGTAACAAGGGTTTCCTGAAGAGCCATGACCCGATCTCTTTCAGTTCTCCGATCGGCTTTTGAAATTTCAGCACGGATGCTCCGGATACGATCTTCCATATCCAGACCCATGTCCAGATTGATGGTATCAAAGTGGGTTAAGAAAAAGAGACTTACGGTCTGGATCCTTGTGGATCCAGGATCCCCCCCCTCCAGAGCCGCGGCCATGGCATTGCGGTAACCGAGAAGATCCCGCAATTCACTGTCCAGAGCAGCCCCTGTCTGGCGGATGTTCCAGTATCTTGCGCGCATATCCTCAGGAGCGCCTGCGGAAAGAACTGCCTCAGGAGTGTCCTGCAAAATCGGCTCTATCCTTCGTCCAAGTTGCAGCAGACGCTCATAACGTTTTTGATCCAGTGCCCCTGCTCCCAGGGAATCCAGAATGCCCCGATAACGATTTTCCATTTTCTCCAGAACCGGTAGCGGAATGGGAGAGCTCTTTTCATTGATCCGTTTTCGCAGAGATGCCAGGCGACGTAGATTCCAGGATGAGTGGGCCAGAAGTGCGGTGCGGCCGGTGACCGGCGCCAGCCTTGTTGAAAGCTCCTTCCATTGAAGATCTTCGATAAGAGCACGTTGTCGTGTAACCGATACGGTGAGGATCGCGCCCAGTAGAAAAGCAAGCAGAGCGGCTACGAAAAGGGAGAGACGCAAGCCCAGGCCTATGGGTATGCGAGGCATTTTCATGAATTCTCCTCTCCATCACCAAGATATTTCACCATCATCAGAGAATGAGCTCCGTCTCCCATCTCCCTGTATTCTATATGGTCCATTATGGTCCTGTATATTTGAACGCCCAGCCCGTGGGATTTTCCTGCGAGTCCATGCTCCGCAGGATCCGCCGGGTCTGCATTCAGTGGATTGAAGGGCTTCCCACGATCCGTGATGACAAATTCAATGCGATCATCCTGGACATTCATGCACAGCTCAAAGGTCGCTTCCGGATTATTTTCCAGCGAATGAATCATGACATTGGACACTGCTTCGTCAACAGCCAGAAGGAGACGATTCATCAATCTCCCATCCACAACTCCTTTCAGCCGTTCCCTGATCCCTTCACGCAAGAGTGCCAGCCGGGAGGTATCGGCATTGCAGATGACTTCAAAATTTCCGGGGGTTGGTGATGCCAACGGACTATAGCCCCCGCAGCGCAGCGTCTACCGAGTCCTCGATTTTGAACAGGCCATCGAATTTCATCAACTCCAGGACATCCCGGATCTCCTGTTTTGGTCGCGCAATACGGATTTCCCCTCCTTTTGCCATGATTTCAGACCGGGCTGCGAAAAGAGCACCAATGCCCGCAGATGCGATATAACTGAGTTCATGAAAATCGCACACGATCTTTACCTTGCCGGCAGCAAGTAGCTGGCGAAGTG
>JBNLFC010000495.1:0-2743 GCA_050305335.1 Leptospirales bacterium | reverse complement strand
ATCCAGGGGAATGTGACCGATCTTGCGACCCTGGAGAGAGCTATGACTGATTGCTACGGTGTACACATCAGTGTCGGTGGCGAAGTGGACCAGCTCAGTGCACAAAACGTTTCCAGATTAGCTCAAAACCGAAATATCGAAAGAATCAGCTATATCTCCGGGTCCACCGTATTTGAACAGAATCGATGGTTTCCTATGGTTGCTCAAAAACTGAATGCCGAAAAGGCGATCTATGAAAGCGGCGTGGCTTTCACAATCTTCTGCCCTACCTGGGCCATGGAGATGCTGACGCGGTTTGCAAGAAGCGGGCAACCCTTCATGATCGGTAAACAACCAACACCGCTACACTGGCTTTCTGCAGATGATCTGGGTCGAATGGTTGCTGCTGCATATCAGAGAAAGGAGTCCGAAGGCAAAAGGTTTTTTATACATGGCCCCGAAGCTATCCCCATGAAAGAGGCGCTGGAGCGATATTGTAGAATTTTCCATCCCGATGCAAAACCGGTATCGGTAATGCCAATCTGGCTGGCAAAGTTAATGGGAATCATTACCAGAAAAAAAGAACTGCGCTTTGCCGCAGGACTCATGGACTACTTCGATAAAATCGGCGAAATGGGTGATCCAGGAGAAGCAAATCAAATTCTGGGCCAACCGATGACGACTCTCCATCAATGGATGGAAAAACGAAAGGAGAGCAAATAATGACCTATCTCAGCAAAGCAGCAAACTGGTTTCTAGCAATCTTTTTCGGACTTTTGACTCTCTCCATGATTCTAATGAAGAAGTGGCCCCATGCTCTGGTTCTTCTTCTAGTGGTCCTGTTACTCTTACCCCCTGTTCTTGCACTGATTCAGAGTCGTTTTGATTTTAAAATCCATCCATTCATGCGCAGCCTTTTGATTCTTGGTTTATTGATCCTCTTCGTTCGACTTCTGACAGGAAGCACACCCACCTCCATCTACAGCTCGCCGGAAGTCCAGACAGAGTTTATAAAGATCTATGACGAAAAAATGAAAGAGTGGCCGATTCCCTATGATGACATTTATGTCGATACCCGATATGGGAAAGTCCATGTCATTGCCAGCGGGCCCACAATGGCTCCACCGATTCTCTTATTGCACGCATCGGGTGTGGCTGGCTGGTCCTGGAAATACAACGCAGAGGGCTTGAGCAAAAAGTATCGCATCTATGCCATCGACTTAATCGGTGATGCGGGAAAGAGCGAACTGACAGGTTTTCAGCAGACAATGAAAAACGGAAAGGATCAAGCGGAGCTTTATAAAGAGATCACGGACAGACTGAACGCTCGCAAGTCGTTTGTGGTAGGTGCATCCGAAGGAGGATTCATAGGGACCAATTATGCCATGCACCATCCCGAGCGAGTCAAGAAACTGGTACTGCTGGGCCCCATGGGTTACTCGGGCGTGACCCAGTCTGTAATGAGAATCATGTTTGCCACCTTTTTCCCTCTCAAGCCAATCCAGGAAAACACTTTTTCCTGGGCATTCAGTGGCAATGAGACGATACAGAGTGACTTCGGCAAATGGTTCCGGCTCTATATGAGTGCCTACAATCCAGCGGCAAAAGTAAGACCCACGCTGTTTTCATCGAAGGAACGAAAGAGCCTGGCGGTGCCGGTCATGTTTGTTTTTGGAAAACGAGATAACCTGGTTGGTGATCCTGAAGAGGCAAGGAAACTTGTTCAGGACATTCCCGATGTCAAAGTTGAGATCGTCAGTGCGGGACACTTAATGGCCGCAGAGCTGCCAGAAGAGGTGAACGGATTGATCCTGGACTTTTTTAAAAATTTAAATTAAAGGATATAGTATAAGGCTATGAACGAATACGGTATTACTGATGAGGAATTCCACTACCCTGCAGGGCGTTTCAATTCCTACAGCTGCGAACTACCGGAGCGCATCCGGGAAAATATCGACGCTATCCGGCGTTTCCCGTCGCGATTGAGGCAGAGGGTAGCCCATCTCTCCAATGAAAAACTCGATACACCCACAAGAAAAGGGGGATGGAGTGTGCGCACAGTAGTTCACCACCTCGCGGACAGTCACATGAACGGTTTCACACGCTGCAAATTTCTTATTACAGAGAACAATCCAACGATTCTTGTAGCGGACGAAAGCGCCTGGGTTATGACTGCAGACTCCGCCACTGCACCCATAGGACCATCGCTCCAAATTCTGGAGAGCCTTCACTTCCGATGGTTTCTCTTTCTTAACGCACTGGATAATTATGATTTTCGCAAAACATACCACCATCCCATTTCGGCTCGCGATGTCTCTCTCGCAGAAGCCGTTGCAATCTACGCCTGGCACGGCAACCACCATCTGGCCCATGTTGTTCGTATGCTGGATACAAAGGGATGGTAAAACTCCTGCTACGCGAGAATGAATGCGGGACTTCCGCAAGAAGGTGATAAGATGAACAGATCTAAATGGATTCTGCTTTGCTCTGCAATTTTTCTACTTGCCTGACTGCCAGACGTCATGTAATCAACAAAAGGGTCCGGTTGCGGTCAACCTTTATAAAAATTTGAAAATTCCAATTCGGTTGATCTTGACTCGGGAATCACAGATCTAAAACTTTGCCAATCAAACCCATTTTTTTTACCATCAACTCTATGCTTAATACGATCCAGGACAAAAAAGAACACATTCTCAAAGTCTGGCCTTTTCTCATAGGAATCCCTGGCGTAATTCTACTATTTTTAATGGGACACACTTACAGT
>JBNLFC010000494.1:0-2744 GCA_050305335.1 Leptospirales bacterium | reverse complement strand
GGCATCCAGAGCAATTTCTTTGAGAGAGCTCAGCGAGACCTCTTCTGAATCAACCTTCATTTCAAGAATGTATTTTTGATGATCGCTGCTCCACTTCTGTATTTCCTCGTAAACCTGAGAAAGATCCCGCTCTCCTGCAAGTTCCGCTTCCAACACCTGGTCATTTACAAAGATCTGCATTGTTTTCTCCCGTGCTTAAGTAGTCTCGGCCCTGTCTGATATGGCCCTGATTAATTCCTGGGCAGATTATTCTTGAGATACTTTCCCGTCTCTTTACTGGAATTGATGGCCGACTCCATGGCTCCGAATTTAATTCGCAGCTGCTCCTCTTTGGACTTGAGGCTCAGTTGCATGCGATCCATCCTCTGTTTATTGTCGGCAATTTTTAATTTTAGCAGATCAATTCTTACGCTGATCAATCCTCCGCTACTGCGAGTGTACGGCTTCATAGTTTCGGCCATCCTGAATGCCACTCCGTTATCGAAGCGATTGTCTGCATTCTGGTCGGAAACAAAGAGCTCTTTAACCCCATCGGGAGAGCGCAAAATTGCTTCTTTCAACCGCGTCTCATCTACCATCAGATATCCGTGTTTGATGGTTTCCCAACTTTCTCCTGGTTTGCCGGTTGTAATGCCAATATCATTCAGTACACGATAGGATGGTTTTGTCCGGGACGGATAGGCGGAACTTGTAACAAAGCGCATATCTCCGATCAGCTGACGAACAGTGGAGTCAGCCGCAAAGATGCCCTTCACCAGATCCATGGCATCCAGGCCGTCGCCGATCTTCGTATCGCCTGCCGGGCGTGCTTTTTTGAACTCATCTTCCGTAGCGGCTCTGGAGTTCTCCCGTAGAAATTTCAATAGATCGTTGTAAGCAGTGACCCAATCTTTGATGTTCGCAATAATCTCTTCGGTGTTGGCTTCCACCGTTACTTTGATCGGTCCGTTGGTGACACGATGTAGTTCCAGACTTGCGCCTTCCATAAGGTCGGTTAACCCTCTGTTTGAAGGACGGGTCACCTCTATTCCATTGATGACCAATTTTGCATCCTGGGCAGGATGGTTCTCATGGGCTGCCAGACGACTTTTTCCGTCTTTGATACTCTCTTTCGCAGGGGAGGAAATTCGCGCTCCTTGCTCATTGCGAGAGTTGAAACGAATGGAGTCAACAGGGTAACCGCCAGTAGCCAGGTTCACATCAATGGAGATGCGCCCCGGAGAGACCGGAACATGGCGACTCTTCGCTACTCCATTCTCACGCCAGAACAGAGTCAGACTGTCTGCATTTCTGGAGGTACCCGAAGTTTCGGAGCCTCCCCTTTCACTACCATTGGAGGTTTTATCGGTATTCAACGATGAGTCTAATCCTTGCCCCGCTCTGCTGCGCAGAACGTCTCGCTCCCGCTCTATCTGGTACCCTTCCAGATGAACGTCACCCACATCCACCGAGATCCCGGGTCCCACAAGAACTGACTCATGGCTCATCTCCCCTTTTTCGGAATCAGGCTGCTTTCCTACTGTTGCCGGTATGGACCCGGAAGCATTTCCATGGCCTGCAGGGGTAGCACTCTCTTTTCCCCCTTCTCCGGCATCGGGGCCGGTATAGATATCACCATCACCACTCCATTGGAAATGAATACGCTCCCCTTTTTGCAACGAGGATTTCCAGACAACGCTCCGACCTCTTGCTATCAGAAGTGCTCTTCCCTCTTCTCGAACATTATACCCACGATCCACTGCTTTGCTGGCGGAAGGGTTCACAGGTGTCAGGTCCGCTTCGGCAAACTTCATGTCCTTCCAGGACTTTGCCATTTCCGAAGATGCCAGCCCGATGGAGCGTAAAATTCCCCCATCATCTTCAAACTGGATCTCACCCTTTTTTCCTTCCAGCAGGGAACGCATTCCCACCAGAACATGTTCCCCATCTACCTGAACAGAGTAGAGCTCATAAAGTCCCTCTCCCTTTGATTGAATTAACTTTACCAGGTCATGAATTTTCCCGCCTGAGAAATGAAACCCAACAGTCTTCTCTCCTACATGAATGACAAAATCAGCTGCCGGCAGATCTCTCTCCTTCTCAATCTCATCGGAGTGGATCTGGTGAGCAGTTGCCAGTTGTTTCACCTGAATTTCTTGAGATAGATCTTTTGCGGAAGCAGATGCTTCCCCTGTAATAGCCCCTGGATCGCTTGAGACAACTTTGCGGGTGGCAAAAGGACCCGCAAATGAGTAGAGAATTCGACTCTTTTCCTGAAGTGTCATAGTGCGCTTACGTGCCGCTTCCCAGGCTTCCACCATCACACCATTTTTCTTATTATCCTCTTCCAATCGCAGCAGAGGCTGCTTTTCCAGCTCCATCAACTGCTTGATCACCTTCTGGGAGTTGATCCCGGATCCAAGGTCTGTCATAATGGGGGGTGCTGGCATACTCTCCTCCGCAGAGTGAAATGGGTGGGCAATGATCCAGGTAGCATGGAAGGCTCTTCACTCTACCCTCCCATAAAAATCGGGATTCCAGAAAAAATCATAACATTTTCCTGCAGCAATTTCATTTTTTTTGCGACATAAAACAAACATCAGCCCATTGTTCCCACGGAGGAAAACATTGAAAACAGTCGCTATTGTTGGATCTTCCGGTCACTTTGGAAGGGTCATTGCCACGCGCATTGTCCGGGATCATCCGGAAATCTCATTTATGCTTCTGGGCAGAAAAGACCCGAAATTCCAGGATCCCAACACCGC
>JBNLFC010000493.1:0-2766 GCA_050305335.1 Leptospirales bacterium | reverse complement strand
AATAGCCGGCTTATCTCCAATACCAAACCAAAGCATGGCCAGCGGAATCCAAGCCAGGGGAGAAATCGGTTTAAGAAATTGGATCAAGGGATTGATCAATGCCTGAAATGTCTGTAACCGCCCCAGCAAAATTCCCATGGGTATGGCATAACCAATCTGCCAGCGGTTCATATGAGAAATCCCGAAGAGGATCCCCTGGAAGAGAACCGTCAGCCCCCAATTTTTTTTTCTGTACTTTCCAACCACGCCTGATAAAATGGCCCCCCGGAAGAAGAGTTCTTCGCCCAGCGGACCCAGGATGCCTATAGTGACATAATTTGCGATCATTTCGTAAGAGTTCCTGGAGGGATGAACCCACTGAGCAAACCGATAAAAGGACTTATCACACGCCAGAAAGGTATGAGTTAGAGTATCCAGTTCACTCCCTATGATCTGGACAGATAGTGGAATCGCTACGAGGAAGAGAAAATAGAGGAAGTAACGCCGGTCCTTTCCGGATCTATACAAAAAAAGGCGGTTTGACGGCGTATCATAACAAATCGAGTCTCCCCAGGTCGTGGGAAGCCCTTTTTTCATTCGAATTTGCCTGTTGAGCCAGAGAAGGGGAACAAGGGGAATCAGAAAGCTGAATGAAAGAAGCAGTCGAGAAAGGGGAAATTGAACCGATTCGGGTAGAGAATGGACATATCCCAGAAGAATAGGAATATAGAGCAGCCCGTAATCCAGAGCAAATCGCGCAAGCAGATAGAGGGCTGTCAGGGCTATGGCTAAAAGGTAACCAAAATGCATTCGAAAGACTGTAGTCCAGGAGTTCATGGGCGATCAAAGCCGCCCAATCTTCCAATGGAAGGGACGAGAATCTGGGAGGAAAGCGAAAATTATACTCCCGGGGGGAGAGACAGTATGATCGAATTACATAGACTCAATGGATCGGCTTTTTTCCTGAATTATCGCCATATCCAGATTATGGAGGCGTTGCCCGATACGGTCATCACTCTGGTAAACGATGTAAAATTCATTGTAAAAGAATCTCCCGCGGAAATTCAGGCGCTCATCGAAGCTTATCATAAGAAAATTTTCAGAAACAATTTTCCAGAGTCGGTCGATGTTTAGAGGGAGTAAATCCGGATATTGGTTTTCAAAAAATGAAGCTCCAACTTTGAGAGCATGTTACAAAAAGAACGCAGGGAGTAACATAGAGCAACTATGGACTTAGCATCGATTATTGGCCTGGTGGGCGGTGTGGTGATTGTGATATTCGGTACCGTGGTTTCGGGCCTGAATCTCATGGACATCATCAATATTCCGTCCGTTTTGATTACTGTGGGAGGAGGGGTTACCTCCACTCTCACATCGCACTCATTGCATACTATAATGAACGTGTGGAAATATACTCGTTTTGCCTTTACCCCCAGAAACAGCGACCTGGTATCTCTGATTCAAACTCTTGTGAACTTCTCCGATCGGGCACGAAGGGAGGGCCTCCTTTCTCTGGAAGACGATCTGGCCAACCTGGATGAGCCCTTCTTGAAAAAAGGAATTCAACTGGTGGTAGACGGTACTGACCCGGAGATGGTGCGAAATATTCTAGAGACAGATATGGAAAATATCCACAGTCGCCATGAAAGCGGTGCAAAGTTCTGGGGAGATCTGGGCTTCTACTTTCCTGCTTTCGGTATGCTGGGTACTCTGATCGGTCTTGTGCAGATGCTTCGAAATATGGGAACGGGAGACTCTTCCGCCATCGGTGCCGGTATGGCAGCCGCTCTGATCACCACACTCTATGGATCCTTCATGGCCAACATCATTGCCCTTCCCCTGAATAAAAAACTTTCGCTACGCGATGGGGATGAAATGAGTGAAAAATCCATTATGCTGGAGGGTATCCTTTCCATACAATCCGGCGACAACCCGCGTATTGTAAAAGATAAACTGGCATCGTTCCTTGCACCGTCCGATCGCCTTGCCCTGGAGGAGGGCAACTGAAATGGCGAAAAAGAAGTGCGCTCAATGCGAAGAGGGAGCGCCTCTGTGGCTGCAAACTTATGGTGATAGCGTTACTCTGCTTCTCACCTTCTTTGTAATGCTCTATACCACCGGTAAGGCCGAGCCTACGGAAATCCAGATCATGCTTTCAGCCTTTAAATCGAGCATGGGTTTTTTCGATGGGGGCCAGACTCTTTCTAAGGGAAAGCTGGAAGAGATGGGAATGAATATCGAATCTCTGCCCTCTCCCACGGCTGGAAAGTCATTGAGTCGGGCAAAAAAAATGGCCGAATCCGTATTTAAACCGGAAATACAGGCAAAACTGGTTCGCGTAACAGAAGATGAACGCGGGCTGGTGATCTCGCTTGTAGGCACGGACTTCTTTGAGCCAGGAAGCGCTCTTTTGACTCCATCCATCGAAGAAGTGCTTCGCAAAGCATCTTCTTTAATGAAACAACTGAACCGCTTTGTTCGAATAGAAGGTTTTACAGCCAGAGGAGAGGATGCGATTTTAAGCGGTAACCAACAGGGCCGCAGAACTGAAAGAGTTTACATCAATTCCTGGGATCTGGCAGGAGCAAGATCGGTGAATGTATCAGTCTATTTACAGGATCAGGGAGTTTCCCCATCGCTAATGCAGGCGGTTAGCTATGGCTCGTACCGTCCGCTGGCCCTGGAAGGAGATACCGGCACACCCGAAGCCGCAGCCCACAACCGTCGTGTAGATCTTGTGATCATCCCCAGTAAAGATGTCAATCGATCGAAAAACGATTCCGAATA
>JBNLFC010000492.1:0-2768 GCA_050305335.1 Leptospirales bacterium | reverse complement strand
ACCCATAATCAAAAGAGCAGCTCCTGCTTTCGTAAACTTTCCAAGATCGGCCAGCGCCAGAGGCCAGATGGCAGGCCACATAAGAGCATTGGAAAGACCAAGTAAGGCGATAGAAAGAACGCTTACATAGCCTGAGGTAAAAAGAGCGAACAGGGCGAAAACAACACCTGATATTGCGGAAACCGCCAGAGCTTTACTCTGGGAGATCCATCGGGGAATAGTAACAATTCCTATAATATACCCTACGACCATGAAGGTGAGTGTAAAAGAGGTGAAGTGTCGCGCTGTTTCCAGTGGCACTCCCTGAGATTGGCCATAGAGAACAATGGTATCGCCGGCCATGACCTCAACGCCCACATAGAGAAAGAGAGCAATGAAACCGAGGATCAATTGTGGAAAATGCCAGAGCTTTTTTTCCTGCAATGCAGCTACCACGCCAGGAGAAGATGCCGGATCATTTTTATCCTCCTCCCCCTGGATCTCAGGAAAATGCGCCAGGCGCAACATCATCGCCAGTCCTGTAAGAATGATAGCCATAGTCACATAGGGCGCGATAAGTCGGTGGGCCAGGTGATCCAGAAGATCGAGACGATCCTGTCCACTGGCAAGTTTTAGCTCATCGATGATCAGATTTATTCCGGAAAGGGCCACATAGCCCAGAACCAGAGGACTGATGGCTCCTGCCACCTTATTGGCTATGCCCATGATGCTGATACGTCGGGCTGCACTTTCTCTGGGGCCAATGATGGTTACGTAAGGATTTACGGCAGTCTGCAGAAGCGCCAGTCCAGTTCCTTGCACAAAAAGTCCTCCGAGAAAAAGTGCGAAGGTGCGCGTAAAGGCGGCCGGAATAAAAAGGAGGGATCCGGCGGCCATGATAAGAAGTCCCAGTATCATCCCGTTTTTGTAACCGATCCGGTATAGAATGAGGGACGAAGGAGGAGCCATAACGAAGTATGAGATGTAAAAAGCAAAAGCTACAAAAAGAGCCTGAAAGTTATTCAATTCACAGGCAATTTTCAAAAATGGGATGAGGGTACCGTTGAGCCATGTAACGAATCCAAATATAAAAAAAAGAATGCCTATCGTAACTATGGCGACGGTCTGGTGCTTTTTATTATTTGAAATATCCTGATCCATATATCATTTTTCAATCAGGTAAAGGTCCACTGTTGCCTCATCAAAATTGGTTACGGCCATCCATTTTCCATCAGGGCTTACATCCAGGCCTGTTGGAAACTTTCCGGTTTTAATTTTCTCTACAACCTTCCATTCTGCTGTATCGATGATCGCTACAGCGTCCGCTCTACGGAGGCTCACATACAGATATCTTTTTTGCGGATCCAGCACTATGGTGTTGGGCTGGCCCGGAATCCTTAAACTCTTCAGAATTGCACCCCTGTGCAGATCGTACAGGTAGATGGAGTTGGAGTTGAGATTGCTAAGGTAAGCATGTTTCCCATCACCGGCAGGAACTATGTGGCGAGGTGATCCGCCTGTTACCTGGCGGCTGACAACTTTATACTGGCCATCCTTCTCTACGTTGAGCCGCACAATGCTTCCTGGCTCTTCCGGTATTCCATAACACATAACATCCACCAGGGTATCTGTAACAAAGATACTTCCCCGGGGATGCTGACAGAATTTTGGAATCCGCTTCACAAACTTGCGATTCACAGCATCCACGAGTGTCAATCCATCCAGCCAGTGGCTCACCAGTAATTCTTTTCCGTCAGTGGAAAATGTCAATACTTTGGGCATTAAACGATAGGTACCATTGCTATAATTGCGTAAAGTAGACTCTTTCATAGGAACGCGATCCACTACTTTGCGTTCGTTCAGGTCAAAGTAGCTGATTTCGTCACTGAACATGTCGGAATAGAGAAGTGTGTCTCTGTCAATGATCAGGCATTCTACTCCAGCTCTCGCAGGCTCACGATGTATCATAGAAAAATCTTTCAAGCTGAAGATCTGCATAGAACCCGGGCCATAAACCTCTTTTCGGGGTGCTATTTTGTCTCCTCCCAGGTTGGTGATATAGAACTCATCGCGTTCGGGATTGAGGCAAACCTGCTTGGGCTGGAGATCCGTTGCAACGCGTTTGACGAATTTGAGCACGGGGGGGCCACTTTTAACCGGCTGATTTTCCAGCTTCCTGGGTCCGGATTCAGAAGAGCTCGTACATTGCCAGAGGAACAAAAACGCCGGGAGAATTGCAATCTGATATAATTTGCATTTGTTAGTGATCATCTGCTGCTATGTAGCACATCTGTGCCCTTCTCCGGCGGTCCAACTTCTACTTTTGAAAATCCATTTTCCCTGTCTATAACTCCATACTTCAAAATAGTCTTTGTACGTAGCCCCGGGAGGCTCTTCGTGAGCCACTCCTGATAGAGTTGCGCGGGCATAACGTTATAGTGAAAGCCCCGATCGGTAGAGTGTTCCGATCCCGGTGCCCAGGGGTATTGTTGTCGGTTGACCGATATGGTGCGGACGATCATAGACTGATCATCGACCGGAATGGATGTCCAGTTTTTTCGAAATTGACCATCCAGATCAAAATACTCTTCGGCATTGGAGTAGTAAATGATCCGTATTGGAATTTTCATTTTGCCAGCTGCTTTTGCTATAGAGAGTACGGTGGTAGGGCCACGGAGATCCCCCTTTACAGGTTTGATCCTGCCGGCTATGGCAAGATCACGAATGTAGCGGTAAGTTTGAGGATCTTGCATCCAGAGTTTGTAATCGTATTTCACGGTAACAACATC
>JBNLFC010000491.1:0-2769 GCA_050305335.1 Leptospirales bacterium | reverse complement strand
GTGCCAATAATCAGCTCTCTAGTACCCTTCCATTACAGGCATGGTGATCTGGACAAGTTGTCATCATCCTTTTGCTAGTGGTATCCATTTCAGGCATGACGATCTGCTGGTGTTAGTGCAATTGTACAAAAATATTTTTTTTGTTTTTTTAGCTGTCGACATACTTTATTTAGATTCGCTAATGAAAGATACAAGATCCACGCACGCAATACATTGAGGCTGTCCAATTTTCACATGCAGCCTTGAATCGCTTGTTACAGAACGTACTCTGAAAGATATCGTGGCTTGCCTTTCAATCCACGAACATTCTTTTGCAGAATACCTGCAGGCTGGTATTAACTCTGCCTCCAGTGGCTAATAAATTCAATTACAATTTTATATTGTTTCGCATTGATATTGCGCAGTGGAAACCAGGCGCAATGCCTCCCGACTATATCATTCCCCCATTGACAGAAATGATCTGTCCAGTTATGTAAGATGCTTGCGGTGATGCCAGAAACGTAACCAGTGAGGCAACTTCCTGAGGCTGGCCAGCCCTTTTCATGGGAATCATGTGATCAATCATCTCCTGGCTGAACACCTTTTCCGACATTGGTGATTCAATAATACCGGGGGCGATTGCATTGACTGTGATGCCCCGGGAGGCCAGTTCCAGCGCCAGAGATCTGGTAGCTCCATGGATTCCTGCTTTGGCCGCTGAATAGTTGGTCTGACCTCGGTTTCCGGTGATCCCGGAAATCGAACTGATGTTGATAATTCGTCCCCAGCGAGTCTTGATCATGGGCAGAAGCAGCGGTTTTGTAACATAGAAAAAACTGTTGAGGGTTGTATCGACCACTCTTCTCCAGGAGTCCAGGCTCATCCCGGCCATGGTAGCATCCTCATGGCTGCCTGCGTTGTTGACTACAATCTGTATGGGCCCCTTTTCCAAAAGAGAAGTGATCTTTTCTTCTACTTCTTCTCCATTGGCCACATCGAAAAAGAGACTTTCTACGCTTGCTCCGCCGGTCGTCAATTCATCGCAAAAATGTGCCAGCTTTTCCCTGTTGCGATTTCCGTGTAAAATCAAGTGGTATCCCTGTGTTGCAAGGTCACGAGCAATGGCGGATCCAATAGCCCCACTGGCTCCAGTGATTAACGCCCTTTTTGTTTCAGCCATTTCAATTTCGCTCTCCTAGCTTATCCTTGCGACTCAATGATTAACTGACCACTATATTTTAAGTGCAGATGCACTCTCTCGGTTTTTATCAGACCTGCTTCAATTCTTGCAATGGACTGAAGCAGTGGAAAAGCAATAGACAGCGACGCATCAATAGGTATCTGCTCAATCGGTTTGTCCCCTTCCTCTTTTACGGTCCCATCGTGTCTTAAACTGAACGAACAAATCGAGCTTTCCTGTTCATGGGAAAAAAGAAGTGCCACACCCAGTTGGTCTTTTCGAAAATAAAGATCGCTGAGAGGGGCCGGGTATGGGGTTTCATAGACAGCCAGAAGTACCGGCCTTTTTTCCACAAGAACCTGTGTGTATGCTTCCACAAGGCCCATGGCAAATGTATCATCGGCTGCGCAAATGCTGTTGGCAGGCATTCTGGATTGGACACCAATGCTCATATAACCAGCCGGAGCATTGTGCACCGAATTAGAAAATTTCGTAGGGGATACCGCATCATTGGGATCCCACATGGCTTTGCAGATGGCGTCTACTATGGCCCCCTCTCCCACGGATGAGCCAAAAACGAGACTCATCTGCTCCGGTGAATACCGGGAAGAGGTGATGGCCTGGTGTGCTATACCCAGGGCAAGTTTCGTAGTAATGATGGCCCTTCGTCTCTCATTGGGTGGGAGTAGCTGGGGAGGGGGGATAATCGCCTCGGAATAAACAAAAGCATCCGGGTTTAGAAATACCTCCTTTCCCTCTGCCCAATTTTTCATACCAGGCCCGATCAATCCGACTGAATGTATATAAACCTGGCTCACTTTTTCATCTCCAATAAAAGAGAGCAGTTGTTTCCACCAAATCCAAATGTATTCAATAGAACTTTGTTCACATTCGCTTCGATGGTCTCTCTTTGAATTCGACTTTTGATCTCCGTATCCAGCTCCAGGGTATTCAATGATCCCGGAATGAGCCCGTGCTTGAGGGAGATCGTTGAAATGACAGCCGACGTTATCCCTGCGGCACCCAGGGTATGCCCTGTCCATCCTTTGGTGGAACTGGCAGGAACTGTATCGCCGAAAATTCGAAAGATCGCTTTGTCTTCTGACCGGTCATTGGCTGGAGTTGCAGTGCCATGCATATGTATATGGTCAATCTCGCTGGCGTTAGTGCCTGCCATTTTCATTGCCTGCATCATAGCGGCGTACGCTCCGTCGCCCTCGGGATGAGGAGTGGAGGCGTGGTAGGCATCGCTACTTTCACCGTATCCCGAAACAAACACTTCACCACTGCGAGGAATTCGGCTTTCCACAATGGCAAATCCCGCAGCCTCTCCAATGGAGATACCATTTCGATTTTTATCACAGGGACGACAAACATCGTGGGAGACCAGGTCCAGAGATGCAAATCCATAGAGGGTGGTAAGGCAGAGTGTGTCCACACCTCCCACAATCGCCGCATCAATCAGTCCAGATTCGATCATTCTTGCAGCCGAGACAAATACTCTAGAACTTGAAGAACATGCGGTGGAGATGGTAAAGGCGGGTCCAAAGATGCCTGTCAGCTCTTTCAAAAAACGTGCCAGAGAGTAGAGGCTGTGATTTTTCTCAAAG
>JBNLFC010000490.1:0-2775 GCA_050305335.1 Leptospirales bacterium | reverse complement strand
GTTGGAAGGGAGTATGCAAAAAGCCGGGAGAATACACGACTCTCCCTCTTCTATACGATAGACGGTGAGCTCGCGGCCGCTTTCACTCTCTTTGAAAACCCGAATTCCACCGTGGATGACGATGGGAAGTTGCATACATCGATCAGCTTCCCGGGCAAGCATAGTACCGGGTTCAAACCGTTTCAAAACCGCATTTTCTTTAAAAACTGATACAAAATTAGGTTCTGCGGTGGCCAGAAACGGGAAGTTTTCTTCAAGAAAATCGGTCATTCTTTATGTGGAATGAAAAGGGTGGGAATGTCTATCAGCTTTTCACTACCGAAGGCTGTTCCACACCATAGAATCTGCGGGGATTGCGCTCCAGAACCATGGATTGCTCAATTCGCGATAGGTCGCTCAAAAGAGCCCGGTATTGATTCCATGTATGAATATAACCGCGCGCCAGGTTGCAGTAAGGCCAGTCGCCTCCTATCATTACCCGGTTGAGGCCAAATTTTTCCATGATGAAGTCGACATAGCGTTTTATATCGCTTGCTCCCCATGAATCAGGGTTGCCTGAAAGTGTTCCCAGTCCGGAGATTTTGATATAAATATTGGGATTTTCGGCAAGCATAGAGATGTAGCCAGCCCATCTTCTGAAATCGCCGGATGAGATGGGGGGATAGGCCAGATGATCCAGAACAATATGCAATTCCGGGCACTTTTCTCCCATGATGGATATTGCCATGAAGTTTTCCGGCATGACTGCAAGAGCATCCAGCGTAAGATCGGCTGCTTTCAACATCTGAAGGATTTTCCAGATGCGTTCTTCAAAAATCCAGGTGGGGACCGATTCCACATGGGTGATATAGCGCACACCCCGGTAGATGGGATTTTGTTTATATTTTTCTATTATTTTTTCACTTTCTTCCGGATTGTCCATGGGTATCCAGCCGATCACCCCCGCAACCCAGTTGAGCTGTGATGCCTTTTCCAGAAGAAAGTCAGTTTCCTCGTAGCTGTTGACAGATTGCACAAGCAAAGCTGTGGCAACATCCGCTTTTTCCATTTGAAGCTGGATTTCCCGCGGTGAGTGGGAGCCATAAAGAATTCCCCAATCCTCGTTGAGCCATGGATATCTGACTCTATCCAGATCCCATAAATGCAGATGTGTATCAAATGCCCCCATGCAATGTAACCTGACATTTAGACGAAATGGTTGTGTAAAAATCCTCTGGAAAAGTGCAATCCTTTTCAGGATTTCTCTCATGATATCGGGAACTTTACGGTGGAGTTTGGCCCGATTCCGTATGCAACTTTCCCGGAGTCTATGGTCTCATATACCGTTGGCGCGGGAAATGATTTCCATGGCATGGTTGATGCGAATGAAATCTTCCGGACTCCCACCGTGATCTGGATGTGCTTCCCTTGCCAGGATCCGGTATTTCGTTTTGATCTTTTCCATGGGAGCAGTTTTGTCCAGTTCCAGGGTGGCCAGGGCTTCATCGAGATGTTCCCGGGCATGGTATCGAACCCAGAATTGATCCAGCATATGCTGCACATCGCTCTCACGGGTGCTGGAAAGGTGAGTCAGATCCAGATAGTAGTCGCGCAAGGGATCTGCAACAACCAAAGATGGCCCATCAGCGGATAGATCGGCAACAATTTCAATCTTGAGACAGTGTATCGATAGCTCCTTCTTGTGATGGGAGTGAAGCTGATCGCGAAGGCGATAGAGAAGGTGAAATAAAAGGAAATGAGATTGGAACAGCCCCAGTGTACCTTCGGCGACGCTTTTGCGAAATTCGGGAAAGCCGCGTCTTTCGAGTAAATCGAGGAGTTCGTACTCGGTAATTGCTTCTTCCTGGTCTAAGAGAATTTGTTCCAGTACGTTGGCATACCGTTGCCAGATGGCTTCAGCAGTATTTTCGCCGAACAGTCTTTCTCTATCAATACCCATCTTCTTATCACTTATTATCGATGAAACCCCTTTTGGCCTCTCTTTTTTTCGAAACAGAATTTGTGATTTCTCTGTCATACTTCTGGCAATGCTGCATTTTCCCCGACAAACGTTGGGTGAAAAACATCTCAAATGTAAATCATCTGTAATGCAATTGAAACAAAAACCCTTTGTTATGACAGCGAAACGTAAAGCGTTTGTCATAAACGCAGACACGCATCAAACAAATGAACACACACGTAAATGTAGAAAAAGAGGATCAAGTATGAGTTTATTCAAATTGATCAGTGGCCCCGGAAGGGTGCTGACAATGCTCCTGTCTATGGGTGTTTTTTTACCGGCCGCTTTGCAGGCTTATGAAACTGACTGGAATGACCCCAAAATGCAGGACAAAAGTTCGAAGCCAGCTTCATCGGACAATAGCGGGGTTTCTGGTTTAACCGATGATATGGTGAAAAATAGTTCTTTTAAATTGAATGGAGTGATCTTTGCAGGATATGAGTTCATAGACAGAAGCAGTTCTAAAAAGATCGATTCGGGTGTTGATAAAACAGGTTTTACGATTTCCAGAACCTATCTGAATTTTCGCGGTGATGTAAAAGACGGAAAGTACAAGGGCTGGGGTTTTCGCATTACGCCGGATATTGAAAAAAGTACAGCAGGAAAATATACATATTATATGAAATATGCGTATATCAATCTTCCTCTGGCCCGGGGGGGGAAAACCATGCTCAGGCTGGGACAGCAGCAGGTACCCACTGTTGCCGGTCAGGCGGGAGTAGATCTTGAGTCCCTCTGGGGTCATCGTTATCTTGCAAACTCTCCCATTGAACAAC
>JBNLFC010000489.1:0-2782 GCA_050305335.1 Leptospirales bacterium | reverse complement strand
GGTAGTAGAACCCGTATTCCATTACCAATATCACAATGGATAAAAGACCGACTATCAGGTATGTCCAGCGCAGCCATGGTTGGATATATTTGTTGAAGAAGTAGCGAATATTTACCAGCGGATCTTTCAATTGGTCCCTATCCTTCCCGACGGTGAGCCTGACACCGTGTTTTGAACCAGGCTCGAAATGGACACATCAATATGAAGAGAGGGGGTGTTCGGGGCAATCCAAAAAAGTCGTAAGGGTTTGCGATTTCTCTTGCCCGAATATTGAGAAATGGTGGATAATGATGTTGATGTTGATCCAGGGATACCACGGACTCAAAATTCTACACCTCTACAATGCTCTGATCAAGGCAATTCGTGACAATGTCAAGAATCCCGATCTGGAGCTAATTCGCAGAGCTTTTACCTTTGCCAACCGGGCACACAAAGATCAAAAACGCCTGTCCGGGGAACCATATATCATACATCCCCTGGCTGTGGCCCATTTCCTTGCAGAACAGGGGCTGGATTCGCCTACCATAGCTGCAGCCCTGCTGCATGATGTTGTGGAGGATACCGGCTACGGGGAAGAGACCATTCTCTCCGAATTCGGGGAGGAGGTGAATACTCTCGTGCGTTCTGTTACCAAAATTTCCGTGGTAAAAAAGGAGTCCATTGCAAGGGATGTTACCCCTTCAAAAATGAAGGAGATTGAGGCTGCCGAAAACATTCGTTTAATGCTTCTGGCCACAGCAAAAGATATTCGCGTCATTTTGATCAAACTTTCGGATAAGCTCCATAATATGCGAACGCTTCAATTCCAGAAGCCCGAAAAAATCGAACGGATTGCCAGCGAGGTAATGAAAATCTACGCTCCCATTGCGGGTCGGTTGGGAATGTTTCGGGTAAAATCGGAACTGGAGGACCTTGCTTTTGCCAATCTGCACCCCGTAGAATACAATAGAATCATGATGGAAATCAACCAGTCCAGAGCGGAGCTGGAAGATTATATCGATAAAATTCGCAAGATTCTGAAACAGAGATTGATAGAGATCAACATCCAGGCGCGGGTGGAGGGGCGGGCAAAGCACATTTACTCCATCTACAACAAGATGTTCAAGCAAGACAAGCAACTACAGGACATATATGATTTGCGAGGCATCCGAATCATTGTAGATGAAATCAAAGATTGCTACGGAGCTCTTGGTATTGTCCATACTCTGTGGCCCCCCATCCCTGGACGCTTTAAGGATTATATTGCCACACCCAAAGTGAACGGGTATCAGAGTCTTCATACGACGGTCATGGGGCCCGATGCGAAACCTCTGGAAGTCCAGATTCGCACTGTCGAAATGGATGAAATGGCTGACCACGGAATCGCGGCCCACTGGATCTATAAAAGCGATCCCCACGCTAAATCGCAAGATCCCGCCAGATTGAGGTGGGTCGGTCGCCTCAATCGCATTATCGAGTCCATTGCTGATAGCGAATCTTTCATTGAAGATTTAAGTCATGAACTTTCGCCGGAAGAGGTCTATGTATTCACACCCCGGGGAGATATCATCGACCTTCCAGTAGGTGGAACTGTGCTGGATTTTGCCTTTCGCATACACACGGACGTTGGTCTGCGCTGCAAAGGTGCCAGGGTAAACGATCGCATGGTACCGTTACGCACAGAGTTAAAAAGTGGTGATCGTGTGGAGGTACTGACCGACCGTTTTCCCAATCCATCCCCCAACTGGTTACGTTATTTAAAATCTCAAAGAGCTCGCCAGAAGCTCCGTCAGTATCTGGCTCGACTGGAGAAAGAAGAGGGACCTGGCGAAAGTGACGCGTCGGAGTCAGGGTCTATCAAAAGAAAGATTTCCTTTTTGCGCAGAATTGGAGGACAGCCGACTCATCCCTCCAGCGACTCTTCACGAATCAATGAAAAGAAGAGCGAAGCAAAACAGGAAATCACCGCTACAACGGATCTTGCCTCCCTCCCCGCCTCTTTGCAGGAGTTGCGAATCCGACGCGGTCGAACTGGAAACCCCAAAGAGCCCACCATTGAAGTGGCCGGTGAGCGCGATATTCCCGTTCGCTATGCAGGATGCTGCAGTCCGGTTCCAGGTGACGAGATCGTAGGATTCATTACAAGGGGTCGAGGAGTGACCATTCACCGCAAAGATTGTCATACAATTCCGCATAACGGCTCTGAAATTGATCGTCTGGTTCCGGTAAAATGGGAAGGTCTCACAGAAAAATATCCTGTAGAAATTGAAATCCACGCAATGGATCGACAGGGACTTTACATGGATATGGTGGGGTGCATCACAAAAACTTACACAAATATATTGAAAGCCGAAGCGGATTTACCAAGGAACGGCGAAGATCTCATGATGGCACGATTCTTGATAGAGGTGGAACATGTGGACCACCTTCGCGAAATCCTGGAGGCTCTACAACTTGTGGATGGAGTACAAAGCGTTGCCAGAGTTCATGAACGAAAACCTATAGAGACTGAAAAAAAAGCCCGAAAGAAAAGTGTTGCATCAGAAAGCAAAGAGAAATCCGCAAATGGAGAGACCTCCCCCGCTCCGAAAAAAAAAGAGAAGTTGCGTCCCCCCATTAAGAAGGTACGCTGAGCAAACTTGAAAATTCGTATACGATCCGACTTAACGCGGATCATTGATAAATACATTGTAACCATCGGCCACCATCTGATACTTGAGCTGTTCTGCTGCATAACGTGTATCAAAATCTCCCACCCGCACCAGATAATTGTCACCATGCTGCACAATACGAACCGGTACAC
>JBNLFC010000488.1:0-2789 GCA_050305335.1 Leptospirales bacterium | reverse complement strand
AGGAGCAGTCTTGAAGTATCCATCTTACGGATAATGGTATCCAGATGCTTGAGCTCGTTTTTCCCCAGCTTTGCCAGAAGTTCGAAGGCTTCGTCCGAGACCTCTTTCATAAGCTTTATAAGAACCCGGCTGGTCCCTTTGACAGCACTGCCCGCCTTCGGCACCACTCCGATGAGTGTGAAGACGAAACCCACCCAGAGCAGCACCTCGTCATACCGTTTTTCGTACAGGAATTTGTAGAGGTACGCGGAGATATCTCGCACATCCCCCACCTGGTCCGCAACGGGAATGAGGGTGATGATGGTATCCACCACCACCTGGGCTGTGGTGGGGTTGTCGTTCCACTCCCCCTGGAGGGTTCCCCAGATCCATTTGAGTGCGGAGACTATCGCACTCTCCTCCTCGCCCTCGTCGGGCGACCTGTACACCATGGTCTCTTTATCCAGAGGAGTGCGATAGACCGTATCTGACTCTCCTTTCCATGACTGAGATGGTTCGGCCACAGGCTCGCCCAGATGATCCTGCTCAGGAGGCGAACCCGCGATTGCGGAACGCCGATCCCAGGGGAATTGTACCAGCGGACGGGGTGCCGTGTTCTTGAGATACTCTTTCCAGGCTGGCTTCAGCTCCAGGCCGAAATGCTGGATGCTTTTGATCACGTCCCGGACCTGACGGTGGGAGAAGGGATAGTGCCCCTTTCCCGATGGGTCCGTGACCTGATCCAGAAAGGGTTCCATCTTTCTGTAATACTCGAGACCGGGATCCTTTCGCTCCCCGTAAAAGGGCGTGTCTTTCGTGTTGTGGATGCGGATTTTTCTCTCTCTGTAGTCCATGGTTTCCCCTCAGTTCATGGCATCGCTCAGCCAGTGACGGAATTCGCCGGGTGTGAGCACCAGATCCACCTTGAGGAGTTCGTCTTTGAGGGTGTGATAGATGTATCGCCTTTCTCTTAATTCCTTTTCGATGGCGAGAAGAAAGTCTTCGACTCCGTTCGATTCAATCTCTTTGAATGTCTGGCCGTCGACTCCGCCTCTGCCACCGTTCGCTCTCACTTCATCCCAGGCCCGCCACAGAATATCGGGCCGGTATATCCGGTCATAGAGGGCATGGAATCTACGATTCCTGTCCCCTCTGGCCGCCATGTATAGCTTGCGCTGGAGTTTTCGTGAGGGGTCTACGTCATGGAATTCATGGCGCGAGTGTTGTTGGTCACTGTGGACATGCACTTTCACTTACCTCCATACTCAAGCATGACCGAAGTAGAGGTCCTTCCCGTAGGACGGGTTATGTTGTCCCGGCCATCTCAGGTACTATGACCTCATCCGACTTCTCGACCGGCGTCCCGCGTGACTTCGCCATACGGCTTATACCCGCGATTACACCGGTTGTGGGCCGGTGACCGGAAGAGATCTCTCCAGTTCCGTCGTTTACTTTCACAGCATTCCGATGCCCTTACGCCGGGGAGTTCTTCGAGATTGCATTTCCAGATTCTTCATCTCTTCTGTTGTCTTCGCCACATTACGACAGGCTCGACTCTCCCTGGTCCGGCTCATACCGGATAATATTACGACGCTGCAGAATTCACTTAATGTTACGGACTGCTGTTTCGCACCTCCTTCACGGAGTAATTTCCTCCCTTAAGCACATCCGGTCACCCGGAAGCACCCGAGGATAGCTATCTGGCGATTACCAGAGCCGGACTTTCACCGGCCAGCAAACGACAGCTTGCTCTGGACGGAACATAACATATATTATAGGAAGTGTATGGTAAATCACGAATAAATGTAATTGAAGAAGGGTTAATCATATCAGCGGTCCTTATGATCGATCAAATCTTTCATCATATCCCATTCCGAAGCATTTATTCCCATCTTGCTTAATAAATTGCAAATATCAGTATAATCCTTCTCTGTTATCGGAACTTCATACTCATAGAGCATATTACACAACTCTTCCAGGGCCACACCCGGCTCGTCATTGTTTAAAAGAAGTTTCAGCTCATCTAATATGTCCGAACCCAATTTGTTATGAAACTTTTGCATGATCAAGTCTATATCATTTATTATTGAATTCATTATATTCCTCTCTTTATAAAACAGGATGCGCTGTGATGATCCCCTCTCCAGCAGGTTCAATAATTACTTTGATTGTCACACCAGCCTGAACAGAAATTGCAGAAAATCGAGCTGGCTTCCCACTCTTGTAATACAACTCCGTTTTTCCATCTGCCCTTTTCCATATTATATCAGGATCAATAGCAATAGCTGACACTTCCTTTAAAATCTTTTCCGGGGTCCAATCTTGAGGAAATGGTGTCTTCCCGGATGCTCCCGGCCATAAATGTCCACCACCTGAAGAATCTCCATACAAAATGTGATAAGCTCTTTTTTGTGATATAGAGGAATTGAAATCTGTCGAATACTTTATCCCTCCAGCGACTTCCTCCCCTCTTATCCCCAGCCGTGCCGCAATGGGTCCCCAGTGTCTCCCCACATAGGTGATCCCCTGGTCGATCTTCTCCGGTGCGATCTCACGCACCTCCTTCAACGTATCCTGCATCTTCCAGTAGGCCCCCGAAGAGACTGGTGGCAGCCTCATCGGGATAACGTCCGATCTTTTTCGCAAATTCCTTCCTGGTGGGCTCAAGCCTGTCAGGAAGCCTTCACTTCCCGTTCTACTCCCAATTCTTTAACAACTTCATATTCAAATAGATACGCGAACTCCAGGTTTTGGAAGCTACATATCTCAATCGTGCAGTTGCAACCATTACGGCAGTAATTTTAAGGCAT
>JBNLFC010000487.1:0-2800 GCA_050305335.1 Leptospirales bacterium | reverse complement strand
ACTGCTATAGGTCGAATATTTCATGTTATTTTCCCGGAATTCAAAAGTATTTTAAAATACGAAGATTTTTCTGTCTACACTCTTTAAAGTTTAACCTTACAAAGAAAATTGCTCCTTTGCCAGGAAAAAAGTGGACAAGCAGCATTTTTTTCTTATTTTCCTTCCCAATCTCGGTTATAGAGTATCCAATGAACTCCCCACACAGGATATTAACAAGGTGTACAGCATGAAAATTAGAAAATTCCTGGGCCTACTTTTAATGGTTGCATTGCTATTTTCTGCCGTGAACTGCTCCGCATTCCAGATCAGACAAACTCTACCCGGAGGCGAAGTTCGCACGTATATTACCGACTCTATCTTTGTGGGAACGGGAACATTTCTGGACTGCGTCATTTCACCTGTTCACTATTTAATGGGATTGTTTTATATACAATCCTATATAGATGTTAAGGGGGGAAAAATCTCCTATCCCAGACTGGGAGCCTCGGGATGCCTGGTTTTCGGCTACAGAAAGGGAGGGACGCTGCTCTCTTTTCTCACACTCGGATTGTTCGATTATATCTTTTTTCCCGACAACTCCACACCGCAGGTATATTTTGTAGATCCGGATGGAAAAGAGCGAGGGCTTATAGGCGGAGACTTTGAAATCACTCGCATTGCTCCAAAAATCAACTTTTCAACAGGGCTTTGAGGAGCCTATCGAAAAGGATTCTTACCTGTCATCGCGGTCCTGAACCATTTCCATGCTTTTGGCAAGATGCGTGGTAGTGTCTGAATGAAAAAGTTCCATCTCTTTTCTGGCTTTTTCTGAGAGTTTATACGGAGCATGTTCCGGGTTGGAAAATTCCCTGACAGGAATCAGTCTGTGACGGAGTTTACCGCCCTCTCCGTTGTGATCCACCAGAACCCAGACAGGTTCATAGTTGATGGAGCTGAATCGAACACCTTCGCCATCTTCATTTCGTTCCATCTGGAATCGCAAGAGGATTCCGCCGTCGGTATAACGTCTAACCTGGTGAGAAACGAAATTCCCGGGTGAATAAACAACAAGTCTCTCTTTTTGAATTCCCCATCGATCGGTCACAGTTTTGCGTTCAAAGGGCTGGATCACATGGGGATGCCCTCCCAGCACGGCATCGGCCCCCTCATTCAAAGCAAAATCAACCATCTCCTTCTGGAATTCGTCCGGGAAACGAAGATATTCAGTGCCAAAGTGATAGAGAACAAAGATAGCATCAGCTTTCTCCTGCCGCGCCCGTTCTATGTCCTGTTTGATCAAATCCTTATCAATATGATTTACAAAAACTCCGTCCGGAACTTTGATTTCGTTGGTACCGTATGTATAATCCAACATTACAATACGATAACCCTTTTTCTCAACAGTTGTAATCCGATGCTTTGTATAATCTTCATCACTTTTAAATGTACCGAGCCGCACAAGGGCAAGGCGATCCAGAACATCCAGAGTACGAACAAGACCACTTTTCCCTTTGTCCACGCAGTGATTGTTGGCAGTAGTTAGAATATCAAAGCCGGCGTCCTTGAGAGCCTCGGCCACAGCATCGGGAGAACCAAATTGAGGATACCCGGAGTAGCGAGAACTATCGCCCGGCAATGTGGTTTCCAGATTGGCAATGGCCAGATCAGCGCTCTCCACGTAGGGCTTCACCGCCGCAAAAACAGGTTTGTAATCATAGCACTTGCATGATTTCTTATAAGCGGATCGTAATTCCGGTTCATGCACCATTACATCGCCTCCATAGACAATGGAAACGGGATCACTGCTTGCAAAAGTCCGGGCCATGAGGTGGCAGCCAGTGGTGACGAAAGGAGAGATGGATAAGAATGAAAGAAGGGCGCTCTGAGTGATTCTTTGCTTCAGTGACTTCCCCATGGCTAATGCACCCCTCTTTGAAATCCAAGTTCTACCGTTGCACGCTTTTCAATCTCATCGTCCGGAATACGTTCCATAATAGATAAGCCTTTTTCCAGAGGCTTTCTGAATTTCAACATCCAGAAAGTTTTGAAGTTACCAGGCCATCTCATCCACTCTTTAAAGCCCTCTAACGGTTGCAGATTGTAGTGAAAGGGATAATCGTCCGGATATTTCTCACCATCAGGGAATCCGAAGATCGCCCTGGTACCGCTGGTCATGGTGCGAACTACCAGACTCTTTTCATCAGCAGGCAGAGAGAGAATATTCTTTCGAAAGGCGGGGGGATTCTGGAAATACTCCTCTGCGTTGGACATGTAAAGCACGCGTATGGGAGTTTCCATTTCTGTCGCTTTTCGGCTGATGTTTTGAATGGTTTTTGTTCCGGTAAGGTCACCATTGAGAGCCTGGATATGTCCGGTCAGGACGAGGTTGCGAATGTACCGGTAATCCTCCGGTCGATTCTGAAAACTATGAAATCCGAAAGATTGCCCCATTCTATCCAGCTCTTTCAGTCTGGACGGGACATCGTTCCATCCGCGCACAGCGATTCGATAAGCACCTACAATCGCTTTTGCATCGGGCTGGTTTTTGAAATGCTCCTGAACCATCGCGGCTATCTTTTTTCTCTCGGATGGTTGAGGTACCCACAGTTTGCGGAATTCATCGTATGTCGGAGCAATCGATATGAAATAGAGGTGAATTTTATTGATATTAACAACGACAGGATCAAAATCCATCAGGTAAGCATTCCCGAACTCATCCATCAGCACGTTGCCGGGTTTCACATCCCGGTGAATGATGCCGTGCTTGTGGGCATAATCCAGCGCACCGGCTAGCTGAGTGAGGATCTGCCCGGTTTGCTGA
>JBNLFC010000486.1:0-2809 GCA_050305335.1 Leptospirales bacterium | reverse complement strand
TTTTCTGTGCTGCCCGAAGTCTTTTTTCTTCTCACAGGCGAAATCAGTTCCATTTACAAAAAGGGAGGGAAAATTCGTAAGGTTCATAACGTAACTTTTTTTCCAGATTTCGTTTCCGTGGAACATATACAATCCAGGCTGGAAAAAATCGGCAACATTCGATCCGACGGTCGCCCTATTCTGGGTCTGGATTCCAGAAATCTTCTGGAGATGGTTCTGGAAAGCAGTAACAAATCGCATGACGCTTCTTTTCTGGTGCCTGCTCATATCTGGACCCCCTGGTTTTCCGTGCTGGGTTCTCGCTCCGGTTTTGACTCATTGGAGGAGTGCTTTGACGATCTAACAAAAGAGGTCTTTGCCGTGGAGACCGGCCTTTCCAGCGATCCTCCCATGAATCGAGCATGCAGTTTTCTGGACTCTTTCGCATTGATCTCTAACTCAGACGCTCACTCCCCGGAGAAACTTGGGCGTGAAGCGAATATCTTTGACATAGATCTCTCTTATCGCGGGATCTACCGCTCCCTCAAGGAAGCGGCTCAATGGAAGAATGAAGGACTGGCTCACGGGCACACCGGTGGTTTTCTGGGGACCATTGAATTTTTTCCGGAGGAGGGAAAGTATCACTACGATGGTCACAGAAATTGCCATGTACGCTGGGATCCTCTGGAAACGATTCGCCACAGTGGAATCTGTACAGTATGCGGAAAAGAGGTAACGGTGGGAGTTCTCTATCGAGTAGCCCTCCTGGCTGATCGCAGTGCGGATGACGCAATTGTAAATCGAGAAACTTTCTATTCTATTACACCTTTGCAGGAAATTCTTGCGGAAGTTCTGGGACAGAAGTCCAGTTCTTCTGTAAAGGTGAAACAGGAGTACCTGCGCATCATCCAGACACTGGGTTCAGAGTTCGACGTACTGCTTCATATACCTCTGGATCATATTAAGGAGAAGGGCGGGCCTCTTCTGGGCGAGGCAATCGCAAATTTACGATCCGGTCATGTAATTCTTGACGAAGGCTATGACGGTGAGTTTGGCCATATCCGCATGTTTGCAAAAGACATGCTCAAGGAGTTACGAGGCGCATCACTTTTTGCTTCTTCAGATCCAGAGGAAGCCTTGAGTGCCGAATCTTCTTCCGGGTACGGGTATAGTTCTATTCGATTTGATATTGCTGATTTCAAGAGATTGGAAAAAGAGTTGCAGGAAAAAGGAAATGGGGATTCTGCCAGCAATGACTCTGGGAGACCTACAACAAAATTATCACGAAGTGGCAAAGAGAAAAAGCTGCGAGTTACAGGTGAGAACAAGGAAGAAGCTTCTCTCCCATTCTCTCCCGAGCAACTCCAGGCCATCACACATACCGGCGGTCCCTGCATGGTGGTTGCTGGACCTAGATCCGGCAAGACCCGCATCCTCATCGAACGCATCGCTTACCTCATTGAAAAAGAGCAAGCCCCCTCCGATTCTATTCTTGCCGTCACCTTTTCTAATCGCGCAGCCAGAGAAATTCGCGAGCGCCTTCTATCGCGTGCTGTAAGCACATCAACAAGTAAAGGCATGGCAATAGAAGAGATCTCTGTCTTCACGTTTCATGCACTGGGCCTTGAGATCCTCAAAGAGCACCATGAAAAAGTCACTTTTCCATTGCATTTTAACATTCTTGATGAAGATGAGAAAAAAGATCTGCTGAAAGAGATGCCAGTCAAAGAGCGCGATAAGAAAATCCGGTTGAAAGAGTTAGAGGCTATTAAAACAGGAATTGCAGAGTTATCCGGGGAGGCTTACGATTTCTTTGAATCGTATCAACAGGCGCTTAAAGCTCGAACTTCCGTTGATCTGGATGACCTGGTTTATCTTCCTGTTTATCTGCTGCGACAGTTTCCGGAATTGCAAAAGTGCTACCAGAACCAATACCGTCACATTCTGGTGGATGAGTATCAAGACATCAACCCCATGCAATACAACCTTCTGTCTCTTCTCTGTGATAATGAGAATCCCAACCTTTTTGTAATTGGCGATCCAGATCAGGCTATCTATGGATTTCGTGGATCCGATGCAAAACTGGTAGATCGCTTGAAGACCGATTTCCCGGCTATAAAGCATATTTCGTTGAAAGAGAGCTATCGCTGTCCGGATCCGGTCCTTCGCGCTGCAGGTCAGGTCCTCAAAAAGCGCGAGATCCTTTCGGGCAAAGACGACTCTCGTAAAATCGTAATTCACAAAAGCGTTACAGATCGAAGCGAAGGGGATTGGATCGCCGCAAAGATTGAGCAGATGATCGGTGGAGTGCGCAGCTTCTCCAGAGATAGCGGCATGAGCGACGGCAGCGTGGCAGAAGGTGTTACCAGCTTTTCCGATTTTGCCATTCTCTGCAGGACACAGGCTCTTTTCGGACCCATTCAGGAGGCGCTGGAAAACCATGGTATTGCGTACCAGGTGGTGGGAACTCGTCCCTTTTATACGAAAGAGCCCATGGGCAGCGCACTTCGTTTATTAAAAAATGTATACTACAGGAGAGATACTCACTTCAGTCAGAACGGAGAAAAACAAATTGATATAGAAATGGTAGCGAACCTGGTTCAGGAAAACCGCAAACTCACTGAGATCTTGCACTCTCTCTTTGAAAATCAAAATATAAACGGAACTGACTTAAAGCGCCTTTTTCGCCTGGCTGAATCGTTCCCGGATCGTCCTGACGGATTGGCTGATTTTTTGCATTATCTAGCACTTGGTAAAAACGATGATGACTTTGAGTTCCAGGCAGAGGCTGTTACACTCATGACCATTCACGCAGCTAAGGGATTAGAGT
>JBNLFC010000485.1:0-2814 GCA_050305335.1 Leptospirales bacterium | reverse complement strand
TCCATGATAACCGGGAGTGTTACGGCTCTGGAGCCCGAGTTCAATGAGTCTCCTGCGCTTCAGATCCGGGGTTTTGATATGTTGTACAACCTTCGTTTCGGCACAAAGCGTAGATCGTTCCGGGATAGCACGGATGCAGATGTTGCTGATACCATTGCGCAAGACGTGAGAATGACGGCCGAGGTGGAACAAACAGATACGGTCTACCCATTTCTGTTTCAGAACAACCAGTCCAACTACGAGTTCTTGATGGAAAGGACAAAAAGGATCAATTACGAAATTAAGGCAGATGGGAGAACACTTATTTTCAGGTCGCCAAAAGACAACGAAGCTCCGGTGGTTTCCATCGAGTTCGGAAAAGATCTGATCCATTTTTATCCCAGACTCAGTACGCTTACATCGGGAAGCCAGGTGGATGTGCGCGGCTGGAATATGAG
Source organism: Leptospirales bacterium (assembly GCA_050305335.1). GTDB lineage: Bacteria > Spirochaetota > Leptospiria > Leptospirales > Leptonemataceae > JBNLFC01. The sequence continues at coordinate 2,377 of JBNLFC010000485.1, read as the reverse complement.
TGAAAAGTCTACCATTGTTTCTCAATCACAGTCGTCTGACGCAAACGTAACATCCAGAGATCAGGAGCAATCTGGCTTTGAACACTCCGTGCAAGGTTTTGCTGAATCTTCTGTAGCCGTAGTGGATGATTCCATTCTTGACGCGCAGGATGCTGCCAATGTAGCGAAGGCGCGCTACAACCAGTCACTCCAACAATTTATCACTGGAGAGGGAATGGCTTTTGGCAATCCGGAGATCAGGTGTGGTAATACTATCGAAATCCTTGGAGTGGGAGATATGTTTAGCGGGATCTACTATGTCATCTCTTCCACCCATACAGTAGAGGGCGGGACCTATACGACAAAATTCAGGGTTCGGAGACCAAATTTATGAATCTGTTCGATTCAGCAGTAAGTCCATTTGATGCGACTAAAAAGATCACAGGTCTTATGGTAGGGATTGTGGCCAGAAACGACGATGAGGAGGGTCTGGGGAGGGTAAAAGTTCGCATACCCCGATTATCCGATGACGAGGAGTTCTACTGGGCCAGAGTAGCAACCTTTATGTCAGGAAATAACATGGGCGCTGTATTCATTCCTGAAGTGGATGATGAAGTTCTTGTTCTATTCGAAAACGGTGATATCACACGGCCCTTTGTCATTGGATCTCTTCACAATGGGAGTGATGCGCCTCCGTACGATGGGGAAGGCGGCGACAATAATAAAAGAGTCATAAAGTCCCGTAGCGGTCATATCATTCGATTCGATGATACATCTGGATCGGAGAAAATAGAAATCATCGATCAAAGTGAGAGTAATAAGATCATCATAGATTCCGGTGAAAATAAAATCACTATAGAATCGGCCGGTGATCTGGAAATTAAGGCGACCAATGGAAGTATTTTGCTGGATGGTCAGGAGATCACCATACGCTCATCAGGAGCAATGAGCATTGAATCCGGCGATGATCTGACAGTGGACGCCACTGGTAACCTGGATATGACGGGAACCGAAATAAATCTGAACTGAGTGGAACCAATGGGACAGGTGGCAGCAAAAGAGGGAGATAAGATAACCGCTACAGATACGCACATTGAAATCGTAGGAGGAATGGTTCCGACTCCCATGCCCCATGATTTTAATGGAACGATAGATGGTGAGCTCAGCAGTGACGTGAAAATTGAAGGCAAAGCAGCGGCTACGGTGGACTCCACTGCAACCAATACTCCTTCACACATACCGAAGTCCGGTCCCTTTCAGAGTCCTCCACAAAACCGGGGGACCATTACGAGAGGAAGCGGTAGTGTGAAGATCAATGGAAAGGCTGCTGCTCGCGATGGGGATACAGCGGATACATGCAATGATCCTGCGGACATGCCTGTTGGAACTGTGCAGGCAACGGGAACAGTTAAGATAGGAGATTGATATGAGTGATTCCGATTTTCTGGGCAGCGGGTGGAAATATCCGCTGAAAGTTCACAGCAGCGTATTGCAACTCTCCCATGGTGAGGATAGCATACGGGAGTCCATCATGATCATTTTACAGACTGCGCGCGGTGAGAGGGTGATGCGACCGACGTTTGGTTGTTCTATACATAATTATGTGTTTGCGCCAAACAATTCGACTACCGCACGCTCTCTGCAAAGAGCTGTAGAAGAGTCACTTCTTGAATTCGAGCCAAGGGTGGAAGTGGACCAGGTAAGAGTCTATTCCGACACCGGAGAAGAGAATCGACTGAACATTGAAATTGACTATACTGTGAAATCTTCTAATGCAAGAGGGAATCTGGTTTATCCATTCTATCTTGAGAATCAGTAAAATTATGAATATAACAACACCAGACATTGACAGCCGTAACCATGACAAACTCGTTTGTCAGCTCCGGGAAAACCTGGTAGCCTATGCAGGGGCCTGGTGGCCTGATATTCAGGCCATTGAGAATGATCCCCAGGCGGAAAGCATGGTGCAGATTTTCGCCCGTTTGATGGAGATCTTAAATAAACGACTCAATCGTGTTCCGGATAAAAACTTCCTTTCTTTTATGGAAATGCTCGGGATTGATTTATTGCCTCCCAGAGCCGCTAAGACCTATTTGCAGTTTTATATATCCTCTAACGGACCTGATACGGTGCTTGTTCCTGCAGAGACCCAGGTCGCTGTCTCCGGTGCAACGGGTGATCCTATCCTCTTCGAGACGCTGGAAGACCTGACTGTAGTAAAATCAAAGCTGGATAGTATGTTCTCCCATGACCCACTCAATGATAGCTATGCCAATCATGGGCGATTGCTGTTGGCCGAAGAAGATAGAGAGTCTGCGGCTCTTTTTGCGGGGAATGCGCCTGTGAAACACAGATTCTATATAGGCCATAGGGAGCTTTTCGGTTTTGATGAGACTAC
>JBNLFC010000484.1:0-2818 GCA_050305335.1 Leptospirales bacterium | reverse complement strand
TAAACCGATCATTAAAAAAGACACCATATATAGTTGTGAAGATGATGGGTACATATCAAAACAAAAGATTCCATACACTGTAGAGATAAAAGGAAAACTTTATAAAGACTTCTTTGTCTTTATCAAAAAAGAAAAATCATCCATCTCTTTGGTAAAGATCGCATTGGCAGGAAGTGTTAAGCTCTTCACTTCATCAAATTTTACATAAAAAACATGATAAAGCAAAAAATCAGTCAATCTCACCATGGAAAGAAGTAAGATAGCCAATAAAAGATAGAAAGAAGCTTTTTTCATTAGTAACCACCTGACTTCGAAACTAAAACATATGGCTGCCCGGGCTTCCATTGAGGAGTCATCATTAAGAAATTTCCAGGCATATTGATCCGGAATGTTGAACCTTCCCAATTGTAAGGGTCTATCAACAAAGTGGCAATTGCAAGCCATGCCATATGCAGAACAGCAAAAAGAATGCATATGGAACATGCAATCAAAAAAAGCTTTGCTAGAGTTCGAATGTTGCCGCTGGAACAAAACGGTGCAATGTAGTTGAAGGCGGAGTGTTTGATTAAAAGTAAAAGCTTTTCCACTTCTACAGGATCGAGTTTTTATAAAGAGACCTCACACCGCTGCACGAAGAGAACGTACGCAAACGTGCGGACGAGCTACTTCGCTTCCTGGAGAGTAAAGAAATTCTGGAACGTCAGCGCGTCATTCGCGCGTTTTTAAGGGGAGTAGAAATAAAACGGCAGAGTCAGAATTCACTACACTCTGCCGCTTGAATCTTTTTTTGATGAACCCAAGAGCCGGTCAGGTCACCCTTCGGTTCTGCCGGAGCGCCAGCTTCTAAAGATGCTTCATTAGGCTGTAACGGAGTCCTGCTTTTCTCCTATGTTTGCAGCCAACCTGAAGCGCTACTTCAAAGATGCCTTTGACCGAAGGCGCAAAGAGAGCCAGGCAGAGCTGAACCGCGTGGACCGAAAGCTAACTGCCATCGATGAAAAGCGAAGCCGCCTGATTGAGCTCTATGCAGATGCTGGTATAGATCGGGAAACACTGAACCAGAGGATATCAGAGTTCAATAGTGCAACAGACAGACTGGAACGTTATCGTACGACCTGACCGTGAGCGGAGAGAGACTTACGATTCAGTGGAAGAAGCCGTATAGCTTTTTGATGCGTCCGGCATTGTTAAAGGAGAAAAGTAAAATCGAAAATCAGGATGAAAAAGGAGCGGCAGGGAAGAGTTCGAGGAAGTCCTATCGTGCTCCCCCGGTAGGACTGTTCCAGAACGCCATAAACAGCGTAATAGAGGACTTTTTGCTCTATCTGGCGGGCTGAAATCGCCTTTTCCGTCCTGCATGAAAAGCGGCCCGGCCGTACACTGTTTCATACAGGGCAGTCCCGGAATTCGCAATTTTTGTGCCAGGCAGGCAGCGGGACGTGCAGGGCTAATCCAGCTTGAAAAGATCAGAAGGAGAGATCTCCAGAGTCCTGTAAATGGCAAAAAGAGAACGCAGGCGGGGGGGCGGCTTTACCGGTTGGCTGGAAGTGCTTGCACTATGGTGAAGCCACGGTAAATTTGATTCGGTTTAGCAAATTATGATTAAGATCTACATGGACAACTGCTGCTTTAACCGACCGTACGACGATCAAGAGCAAATTCGGATTCGTCTGGAATCTGAAGCAAAATTGGAAATCCAATCCAGAATCAAAGATGGACATGTATTCCTTTCCTGGTCATTTATGTTGGACTATGAAAACAGCTGCAATATTGACTCCATGAAGCAGAATGAAATTGCAAAATGGGGAGAAATCGCTCAGGATTACTTTATCGGTTCCGAGCAAACAGTAAAAATTGCCAGGGAAATCATGCATCATGGAATCAAAAATAAAGATGCCGTCCACCTTGCCTGCGCTATAGAAACAGGGTGCGACTATTTTCTCACAACCGATGATGGAATTCTTAGAAAGAAAGATGCTATTGATCGAGTCGTCATTGTCAATCCGATGGATTTTCTTATTATCATGGAGGGTGAGAGATGAAAAGTGATCAAGAGATTCGAAGAGAGGGGTTTGATATTCTATTCAAAAACATGGATAATGTGGAGGCTGAGAGATTTATTGCTCTGATCAACCGGGATAGGTTCGACTATACAAAATGGCGGCAACCCCTTTTCGAAAACATGACGCCCGAAGAGATCATTGCCGAAGGTCGCAAGTATGCCATAGACTTTCGGAAAATAAAAGGTACGATCTGAATCACGACCTCCGAATTCAGGGAACTTGACCTGTGCTTTGCTGCCTGTTCACGCTGCATAGAGAGTTACACGAGATTGGTTGATGGCTGCAAGGATATGGGGGTTCTTGACCTGGTCGCTTTCCACCAGATCTATCTTTCGATGGAAGAGTTTTTTCAGGTCCTCTTCCAGAGAGAAAAAGGAGTCACCATACTGGACAGGAGGTAGATCTTCCAGCTCCACCAGAAAATCGATGTCACTTTTTTCCCGGTCAAAGTCATCCCGCAGGGCGGAGCCGAAGACTTCCAGCTTAACCACATGGTGTTTCTGGCAGAGAGAAATGATCTCTTCTTTTTTTTCCAGTATCAAGGAATGCATGATCGTTACTCATGATCTAAACTGCCATCCAGCATATGGGTTTTTATAGCAGAGTCAATCGAATATTGAGGAGAAGTTCCTCGGCAGTAATTGGGGAGATGCTCCCCCGGTAGGACAGTTCCAGAACGCCATAGATAGTGTAATAGAGGACTTTTTGCTCTATCTGGCAGGGTGAAACCCCGGCCGGCCGTACACCGTTTCATA
>JBNLFC010000483.1:0-2828 GCA_050305335.1 Leptospirales bacterium | reverse complement strand
TCTATGCGCCTAGAAGCGATATTTGAGTCATCAGACGATGATATATATTTTTTAATCGTCGAGGGGGGGGGTATGATGATTTCCCCATATAGTTACCCGCTGGTAGCCGAAGAGTCCCATGGCGCTCTTGCTCACGCATGCTTTTGGTATTGAAGGGCAACGGCACCGGATTGAAAAGTTTCCGAACCGAGAAAGTCCAGTCGAAGCCTCTCCTGCAGTTTCATAGTTTCAAATAGCCGCGGTCCTTTTCCTGCGATAACCGGGTGGACCACGAACTGATACTCGTCAATCAAGCTGTGCTCCGAAAGCTGGGACGCAATGCTTAAACTTCCTACGCAAATATCTTTTCCAGACTGTTGCTTCAGCGCGAGCACCTCTTCTGCAATGTTTCCACTTACGATTCTCGTGTTGTCTTCCTCAACGTGTTTCAATGTCGTGGAGAATACGACCTTCTCTAGCGAGTCGAACACGCGGGCAAACTCGTTGGTTGCCTCTGTCTCTGATTGCTTCCTTGCGATTTCTGGCCAATAGGGGACCATAAGCTGGTAAGTAATCCGGCCGTAGAGGAGGAGCCCTGCTGTTCGCAGAAGCCGCGTAAAATACTTGTGCAGCTCCTCGTCGGCGATCATGTCGGTGTGACTGCAGTACCCGTCAGCTGTGATATTGATTGCAAAAATGACCTTTCGCATAGAAGCCTCCCCCGTCTGGTGCTAAAGGAAAAATTCAGACACCTCTTGACCGATGAGTTGAACACATTCAAGATTCCATATAATGACGCATAACTCTAATACTCGTCTAATATCAACCTCAGTTTTATATAGTGTAAATACTGATGATCTGGCGACAATTAATACACACTATGCTTTTGTCTGAAAACCAGCTTAATTCATCTATCGGTTGACTTAAAAAAAGCTTTCCGGATGCACAGTTATCACACTCATTGAAACATGCTTCAACGATTTTCAGCAACGCTCATTTTTGCTCCCCTCCTTCTCACTTTACTCATTTCAATGCAATGCAACAAAGGGCAATCCTATCCTTTTGAGGCTCGCATAGCTAACATATCGGGAGCAGCGATCTACCCTGTGGAACAGAGCGGACCATCCTCACCACTGGCAAACCTGGAATACAACCAGTTGGTTCGGGTAGTCGGTGAGAAAGATTCATTCTATATAGTAGAGTATAGCAAGTTAAAAGGACTGATCCTGAAACGCTATATGAAACCAGGGAAGGAGCCTGTTGTCTCTATCCGCTATACAAATGCTCTTGAGGGGGTGACTCTTCTGGATTCTCCCGGAGGCAGGGTTTTGTTCGAACTGCCCCATCAGGAACGGACCACGGTCATTGGTGGAAAAACACTGGATATCACAAAACCCTCTATGAGTTATCTGGAACCCTGGGTCCAAATCCAGACCAATGACAAGAAAACAGGATGGGTTCTTGAGGAGCAGTTGAGTATAACGCCGGTTCAATACTATTTTGCAAGTATCGCCCGCTCAGGTCTGAATCTTCGCGTTGAACCATCCCTCGCAGCTCCCATTGAAACCCTGATCCCCTTCAAAAAAATTGGCAAAGCTCTTCGACGTCAGCAGAACGTCTTTACAGTTGAGCATCAAACCGGCTCCTGGATGGAAGTAGAAATTGATGGGAAAAAAGGATGGGTCTTTTCCGGATTTGTGGTGATCGGTAACACACCTGATCCCCTGGAAAACTTTGGACTTCGCACCCTTGAATATTTTCAACATCTCTATGAAAAACCGGAAATACTAAAACCCCGGGCAAATGCTGCTGATCTACTCCGGGAGTTTCAGAAGCCCACTGCTAAAGAGACCACCGTGATTGGCAATTATGAGCTGAGCATCCGCAAGCGACCACCCCCTCCCGATGATTGCTCATCCGATCCCATAACCGATCTAACTATTGTAAAAAAAGGGACACCCTTAACCTATCGAATCAATCCCTATGATGGTGTAAGCATTCAACCAGGCCCATTGGACCGTTCCGTTTACGAGGTAGAAAGCCATTGTCGCTGCTGCTGTCCCGATACAACCCGGCGAATTCTCTTTCTTCTGGACGAGCAAATCATTGCCTACCCCTTCCAGCCTGGCTTTGAAGAAGGAGGAGGAAGCTGCTCTTTTGGTCCAGTTTACATCATTGAATTTGGACGGGAATACCGCAGGAGTCCCGACGGAAGGACTCTTTACATGGACCTTCGATATCCATCCTGTGCACTCACAGAACCAGGAAAGGACCCATCAGGAAGCGAAGGATCCCACTCCACCACTTTTGTCAGTGAACTTTTTATTAAAATGCATTTTGAAGACTGGAAATCGGCAGCTCAAGTCACACGGATCTTCGACAAAGGGATTCCTGAAGAGTATAGGGGCGAATGGGAAAACGCAATTCCGCTCTATCGAAATAGACAACCAGGAGCAAAATAGCGTGCTGACCCGTATAATAGGCTCGTATAAATGGCTGATACGGCATCAAGTGGGTGAAGTCAAGATCTTGCAACGACTCCGTGCAATAAGCTCAGGTTTCTTATATGGGTAAATATCATAAAAGTTACATACTATGCGGATCAGTCTAATTCTTGTTAAGCTTCAGGAAGTATCGATATCCGAAGAAGACCACGAATATGCCAATTACTTATGCAGCAAAGGACGATGGTGGAATTCCGTTCAAAGGCACAGGATTTGTTTCTGGAACCGAAATCAAAGAAATTAATGATGCCATATATGTATCTCCTGAAAACATTTTGAAAATTAAATACCAGCTCTGTGACTTAACAAACGTCGGCGAAATTTCATTATCCAATGAAGATATTG
>JBNLFC010000482.1:0-2829 GCA_050305335.1 Leptospirales bacterium | reverse complement strand
AAGAATGGTATCATGAGTACCTGCTCTCTCCACAGCGCAAAGAGATTTTTCCCCCCGACGCTATACTGGATCAGATCTCTTTTGAAGGCGTGACGAATATGCTGGATTTCGGTATGGGCAACGGTTTTTTTGTTCCCTTCCTGCTGAAACGGCTTCCCGAAGGAGCCACCCTCTATGGAGCCGAATGCCAGGAGGCCCTCATTGATACAGCTCTTCACCAGAAGGTCATAGACAACTACCAGAACTTCATTCCTTTTTTCCAGGAAAAAAATGAACATCCCCTGCTCCCTGACTGGCTACCTCCCATGGAATTAATCCTATGCTCCTGCGTTCTGTCGGTTTTTGCCAACCCTGCACTGGCCATTCGGGGAGTTGGCAGAAGGCTTTCCGAAAAGGCGCGGATCATCGTTCTCGACTGGGAGAAAACGGAAGCACCCTCCGGTCCGGAGACATCTCAGAAAGTCAGCGCGGATCGAATGAAATATTTCATAGAAGATGCGGACTTTTTGATTGTGCACACACTCAAAATCAATCGCTATTTTTATGGATTTGAGATCGTCCCCAATCCCGATTCACAAGATCACAAAGAAGCAGCCAATGCTATGCTTTCTATGATGGGAGACTATTGATCGGCTATCAGCGTTCAGCTGACAGCCGGTCGCTGATAGCCTCTACCATTCCGTCGTCGCGATAGTTGTCTATTTCAAGAGAAATCAGATCCCCTTTTTTGATCTCTATATCTGTATGAAAGAGCAACGATAGGTAGTCATCGGACGTAGCTTCGCCCGGTTGGTCGTTATGCGGTATTTTTTCAACAATAGCCAGTCTCTTTTCTCCCATTCTCTTCTCAACATATTGACGATGGTGTATTCGCCACAATCGGTCCAGTGCATCGGATCTGAAACGGGCAATCTTGCCGGCCACTTCACGTTTCTCTTTCCAGAGCCTTGCGGCATCCGTACCCTCACGAGGTGAATAGCGAAAGACATGAATTTTTTCAAAATGAGCCAATCTGGATAGATCCATGGTTCTTGCAAAATCCCGGTCAGTCTCCCCGGGAAATCCCACCATTAGATCTGTGCCGATAAAGAGGTTGGGATTTCTGGATCGCAAAAGCTCTGTGGTCTTAAGAAAGATTTCCGCTGTGTACGATCGATTCATAGCCTGCAATATTTCAGTGGAACCCGACTGCAGGGGCAGATGAAGAAATCTACACATTCGAGGGTGAGTCATGAGATCCACCATGCGCTCATCAACAGCTCCCACTTCCAGGCTGGAGAGACGCAATCGTCCTCTGCCCATCTTCTCCATCATCTCCAGAGTATTTTCCACCAGACGTGAAAGTGAACTGTCCGTTACATCATCCGACCGATAATCGCCTATATTGATGCCGGTAAAAATGATCTCCTGGCTACCGTTCTGGAGCATCTGTTGAACATCCCTGTATATCTGTTGTACGGGTCGGGAACGTCCCATTCCCCGGGCGCGAGGGACTATACAATAGCTGCAGCGGGCGTCGCATCCATCCTGGATTTTCAACTGACTGCGTGTCCGCCCGACCGCAGGGAGTGGCGGAAACGAAAAGGGATCAAAAGGATTCTGTCGTGAAGCAGGAGAGTCAGGAGATGTTGAAACGAGAGAGGCAATGGCAGATTTCCCGTGCATGGGAATCAGAGCAGATACACCTTCCACGGCTTTCGCCTCTTCCGGGCTGGCAGCCGAGTAGCAGCCGGTAACATAGATTCTGGCGTGTGGATACCGTTTGTGCAGGGCGCGAATCAGGTTGCGAGATCTGGAATCGGCACGGGCGGTAACAGAACAGGTATTCACAATGACAACGTCAGGAGAACAATCAACGCATGGTGGCACCCAGCCAGACGCCTGTAGCAGGGCTGCCATACCGTCTGACTCATACCGGTTTAAGCGGCAACCCAGCGTCTCAATGAGAAACGTGCATGGTGATTTATGCTCTGAAGCCATCAACCAAGTTTCTGAGTCACACGCTCCAGATTCTGCTTTGCAAGGGGCCAATCGGATTGCAGCTTCAATGCTTTTTCGTATAACTCCTGTGCTTCACCATAGCGAGCCCTGGCATCCTCGATCTTCTGCTCTCTTGCAAACAGATCCCCGCTTTTCTCAAGCGCATAGCCCAGGTTTACCCAGACATCTTTTGCCTGCTCACTGTTCTGGGGCATGTACTGGACTGCCTGATGTAGTCGAAATCGGGCTAGATTGTACTCCTTTTTTTTCAGAAGAATCAGTCCGTCCAGATAGACCGCCTCAAAGCGGTTGGGGTTGGCCTGCAGAATCACGTTGATCTGTTGCCTTGCAGCGGAAAGATTTCCCAGTAGATAGTAGCTCCGTGCCAGTTCCGTGCGCAAATCCACGTTATCCGGGTGATTGCTGACTCTGGGCTGCAGAAAATAGATAGCCTCGCGAGTTCTCCCTGCCGAACGAAGAAGAGAGGCCTGCAGAATCACGGGCTCCATTCGATCTGGATGGTCCCCAATACAATAGCTAAGATGGGCCAGAGCATCAGCGGTATTGCCGAGGAAAAAAAGGAGCTGGAAGAATTCCTGCGACAGCTTACCAGCCAGATCGGCGAAATGGAGAGCTTCGTTGGTATCGCCCAGCAGAGCGTGGAGTCCAGCCGGGCCAGTAACCTGCAGATCCAGCAGGAAGTCAGCCAGGAAGTCGATGACCTGCAACAGGATGTCGAACAGCTTGTCACACTTCATTACGTCCAAGGTGAACTTGACCTGTTCCCTCTTGCCTGGACTAGGCCTAAGAAAAGAACAAGTGAGCAGCTTGTCCTTGGTCGTGTCCACC
>JBNLFC010000481.1:0-2840 GCA_050305335.1 Leptospirales bacterium | reverse complement strand
ACTGGCAGCCCTGGGTCGTGTTATGTCCATACGGCGGACTACTCTCTACTCCGGTATGATGTTAATGGAAAAATCCTTGCGGAAGCGTGATGATGAAAAGCTTCGAATGGATCTTGTGACCCTCTATCTGGATAGCGGTGAGATGAACCGGGTGCGTCAGATGCTCTCTCCAGAAAAAGTGACTCTGGAGCTTTTTTTTCGCCCTGAAATGGTTCTTCTCAGGAGCGCAGTGCATTGCATGCTGAATCCCATGGATCGAAATATAAAAATTTTGAAGGAGAGTCCGGACTCTGATTTGAAGTTTTATTATCTGGGTCGATGCTATCTTGCTGGCAAAGGCAAAGAAAATCACGGAAAGGAAATAGCCGGTGTTCTGGAGCGTATCAACGACTCCCATATGGAGTGCCGTCTACTCGCGCATGTTGCTCCGGGAGTTGCAGCAATGCCTGGTGAGACTTTGTTGAGTCGTCAGATCGAGTGCAGGAATAAATACCCGGGGGATATAGAGATCAATCGGGAACGCATCGACGTAAGCACAATTAAAGGCTCTTCAAGCGAAGGCGGGGCCAGAATGCTTTTTGATAACAGTTTTACAATTCCGCCTTACCCGAGAGACGATCCTGCCAGCAGGGTTCATGTTCAGTTCCCGGCCGCAGAGAGCGGGTCTGCACAACCGCCTCTTACTTCTCCACAGGAGCCCCAGACTCCTTTACCGGATGGAGTAACTCCACCTTCACCCGTACAGCCGGAACCAGGACAGACTATGTAAGCTTTTTGCAAATGACCGGTATGCTTTATGCTTAAAAATGGAAGTAACGGGTCGCCCTCACAATTTCGAAGACGACCCATTTCTGGTGAAAGCCGATCCTGTAACCGGTCCTTTTTGTATTCCCTGAGGCTGCGAGTGCGAGGCTTTCATGATAAAAACCACTACAGGCCTGCTTTCAAATCTCAACTGCTATGCTACTTTTGCAGTTTAGAGATTACACAATTCGTATAAACCTTACAGAGATTGTCCGATTTTGTAGCCTTTGCATGGCACTGCAGGATTTCATGGCCATATTTTTTGCTTTTGCAGTTAACCATACAGCCTCCCAGAAGAGTTTTTCGTTCTTTAGCAGTTGGCTGGCGCTGATGAATTTCTGCAGTGCATTTCACATAGTCATTACAGGCTGTGTTGCAATTTTCTTTAGCAGCCAGTGGCATGCTCATTGTTCCTGCAAAAAGCACCAGCAGCAGGAACGCCATTGATCTGGAAATTGCTGGCAAATGAAAATTTTTTTTCATAGGATACTCCTCCTTGAATTTGCCTTTCCGGCTATACTTATTCATTCCGGGCCACCGGCGGGACAGTTTTTGCGTCGTTTTAACTCCGGTCTACTATCATCTTGAGCAGAAAGCGGAAAAAAGGCTTACAAAACTTGAACCAGATTTTTCCAGCCTTCCATTATAATGATTCCACAGATCAGAAGTACCATAAACAATCTTTCCCTTAAATAGGCATTGCCATAGGAGGAAGAGATTCCAGCCTTTTTCAACATGGATCTAATGCGGAAAATGGAGAATATGAGCAATGTCAGAGGGATGAGCGATATACCCAGTATAACCAGGGATTGAGAGGGTGGCATTTCCCTCTTCAAAGTGAGAAGGACCACAGGTACAATGGAGAGAATTGTTAGAAGGAGTTGCATGACCCTCCCCCGGGCCAGGATTTGATGGGTAATTTGCATCTCCTCTGGAGTCAGGCGGGCGATTTCGCGGCGATAACCCTCCCGGCTTATAAAGATTAAAACAATGAGCACAATAAACGGGAGATAATTCAACAACTGTTCCACAAATCAATGTTTTGATGTAGTCCCCCTCCGGGAAACAAAAAATCTTTCAGGAGTGGTTGCTTGACTCCATGCTTCATTTCTGTGAAATGGCATCTGTATGCACCGGAAAAAGATCCCCGCCTTATTGCTTCTCGAAAATGGAACCTCCTTCCCTGGCTATTCATTCGGAGCCGAACTGGACTCATTCGGAGAGGTTTGTTTTAATACATCTATGACAGGATATCAGGAGATCCTGACGGATCCCTCCTATAGTGGTCAGATGGTGACTCTCACTTACCCTATGATAGGTAATTATGGAATTCACCCGGATTACGATCAATCATCGAAAGTCCATGCAACGGGTTTGATCGTGAAGGAATACGTCGATAGACCCAGCAATTTTATCTCCCGGATGTCCCTGCAGGAATATTTGAAAAATTCCGGCACAGCTGCGATCGAGAGAATAGATACCAGAAAACTTGTGCTTACCATCCGCAGGGAAGGCGCCATGCGCGGTGGAATTTTTACAGGGAAGACCGCCGTCACCGATGAGATGATACAGCGGGTCCGCAAGGAACCTGTCATGGTAGGGCAGGATCTGGCATCCCGGGTTTCAACGGATCGGGAATACCTTTCCGGCCAACAGACGGATAAAAAATACAGGATCGCGGTACTTGATTATGGCGTAAAGCGTGCCATTTTGCAAAACTTAGAGAGAGTCGGTTTCGCTGTGCAGGTGTTTCCTGCATCTACCACCTACGAAACGCTGAAAGCGGGTAAATTCGACGCTTACTTTCTTTCCAATGGACCAGGCGATCCTGAACCTCTGGGATATGCCATTGAAACCGCAAAAAAACTGATGGAGGATGGTGCGCCCATCTTCGGCATCTGTCTGGGACATCAGTTGCTGGGACTTGCATCGGGTCGAAAAACCTATAAGTTAAAGTTCGGACATCGTGGAGGGAATCAACCTGTAAAAGATCTGGAGACAGATCGTGTGGATATTACAGCCCAGAACCATGGGTT
>JBNLFC010000480.1:0-2849 GCA_050305335.1 Leptospirales bacterium | reverse complement strand
ATCGGGGATGGTGCCGTTGGCCCACGCCAGCGACGGGGGAGGTTCCATCCGTATACCGGCTTCGTTGAACGGCGTTTTCGGATTCAAGCCGGGGAAAAATATAGTAAAAAAAACATCCAACATTAGCAACGAGTACACAGCCTTTGTTTCCGACCATTGTGTCAGCAAAAGCGTTCGTGACAGTCATGCACTTCTCGCGGCAACGGCCAGAGAGAGCGGAGCGATCCCCCCTGTCCGCCGGAATCCCGGTGAAACGATGACGATCGGCTATTACAAAAAGACCATCATGGGGGAAACACCGACAGGTGAGATACTGGACATTCTCGAAAACACTGCCGCCCTATGCGAGAGTCTCGGCCACAGGGTGGAAGAGATCGAGTTTCCCGAAGTGGATGGGAAGGTCATTTCCGACTATTTTTTTTCCTCAGCGGGTAAGGCCATGTCAGACATGATGCTGTACATGGAATCCGTCGGGATTGCGAAGTCGGATAGCCATGCGATCGAACCATTTACCGCGGCTCTGATCGAATGGTACAGATCCTCTCCAAAAGAGAGATTTTTGGCCGGAGAGGAGATCCTTCATCCGTTCATCCAAAACTACATCTCGCTGACGCGAAAGACACCGATTCTTCTCAGCCCCTCTCTCGGCATTCTTCCTCCCAGGAGGGGATATCTGGCTCCCCATCTCCCCTTTGACGATTTGATCTCCAGGACAGAATCTCTGGCGGGCTTCACTCCCATTCACAACATGGCGGGAATGCCGGCCATGTCGGTTCCCCTGTTTTCGGATAGCTGCGGCATGCCTGTCGGTTCCCATTTCTCCACGGCACCGGGCAACGACATGGCTCTGATGGAACTGGCCTACCAGCTGGAAGAGGCCCGCCCCTGGAAAGGGAAGCTAGACGAACTCTTTGACCGTTTTTGATCGGAACGATGGTATGATAGGCGCGTATTGTGCCATCGTTTTTTAGAGTTTCGCTCTCAGCCGTATCACATGGCCCGGGCATCGCAAAATTTTCACGGGGAGCCCGGCTGTGACGCTACGGGGAACAGGAGGGGGGAATAATCACTTCCTCTATTTTTGGAAAGTCCCGAAGGATACGAACAAATTCGGCTTTCCTTTTTTCGAACGTATCCGAACGATCAGCAAAGGATGGAAAAATGATGGAGTACGACAAATACCCTGCCGGACAGTACAAAAAGCCGGACCAGATAGATTCCGAAAGCGTTTTACCGCAAATTCAGAAGCTTGCGGAATTTCCGCAAAAAGTCAGGGCGATGGTCACCCCCCTGTCACCCGCGCAATTGAATACAAAAACTCTCCCCGGTTTCTGGACCGTGGAACAGATCATCCATCACCTTGCGGACAGCCATGCCAATGGATTGTTCCGAACAAAGCTCGCACTCACCGAGTCGACTCCGCAAATCAAGCCCTACGATGAAAAAAAGTGGGCTGAATTGCCCGACGGAAAAAACTTTCCCATTTCCGTCTCTCTGGCATTACTCGAAGGAATCCATCAGAAGTGGTCCCATCTCTTCCGGTCGCTGGATGATTCCGGCTTACAAAAAACCTATTTCCATCCCGAGGACAATGCATACGTGCCTCTGGGGGAACAGGTTTTCATGTATGTCTATCACGGCAATCACCACCTGGGATTCATACAGCAGTTGATTGATCACAACAAATGGAACTCATAAGAGCAGGATAAGCTTTTGAAACAATGAACGAGAGCCGCTCTTACCCGCAACCCGACCGGCTCATTTTCCCTTTTGCGGCGGAAGGGTTTGCAGTCCGTGTTCCGCCATGTACGCAGCGTATCCCTCCAGCCCTCTCTCCTTGATCATGGCAATGCAACGGGAGCGGTCGGAACGCAGGAGAAAGCCCACCATTCTGGAGAGGAAGTTGTTATACTTGCCGCACTCTTTCGGATTAGTGAAGGGGGAGCACTCGGCACAGGTGGACCAGTTGTTTTCCATCGTGCAACTGCGCACCTTGCACCAGGAGGCCTTCTCGTTTTTTGCGCAGCCCGGACAGCTCCCCTTCAGATACTTCGGGCAGGCGCCACAATAGAGACCGCAACGGGCCACAAGGTTTACATCCATAATAACTTCTTTCATCCTGCTCTCCCGGTGATAGATTCCGGCGCTTTTGAGACAATTTCTCATTCCCTGTGCAGCAGGGAAAATTTTTTAACTTCAGCAGCGCGCAATAATGATTCCATTACTCCGTCGAAACATCGGATCAGGCAAGCACCATTTACCAGAAATTTTTTGTATGGCAAGCGTAGTTCCAGCACTCCAGCACTCCAGCACTCCACCGTTCCTCTGATACTCACTAAAAATCTCTAACTGCTCCGTTGTATCTCTTTTCACCCCGCTTGATTCCATGAAGGAAAAGCTGTATCTCTATTCCTTGAGAATTCGTCTCATAAGAAGGGAGGAAGCTCCTTTCAATGGAATTGCCATGGCCCTAAAACCTTTTACTCAAATTGGAGGGAAGTTTCCAAATCCGGCTTGCTATTCCCGAAAGAGGCGGTAAACTTCTGGAGGAAGAAGTATTGATTCGAGTGTACATCGAATGAATGCACTTGAGTGACGGAGCCCCCATAAACGGCAAACTAAACTAGCAAATCTCCCTGATCACAGAACTCATTTTACCAGGAGTAGAAGCATGAAGTCTAATTCTAAAATGAGCATTGGCAGACGGATTGGTATCTCCCTCTTTGTTATCATACTCCTTTTCTCTCTGGCATCGATCGTGATCGTTTTCAGTATCTTTTCCATCAAAGATGGGATGAACAAAGTTTATAACCATTACTTTACGGGCGCGGAATTAGATCGGAAGAGCG
>JBNLFC010000479.1:0-2861 GCA_050305335.1 Leptospirales bacterium | reverse complement strand
AGCCGAATTCCAGGCAGAGCTGGACTCCATGATGAAAATTGCCGAGCAGGGATACAGCACTCTCAACGAACTGGTCACGCCAAAGCTGGTCGATTTCAATCTCGACGACTACTACTCCTATACGCGTCAGAATCGGCGCATTGAAAATGATTCTATTGAAAAAATCGTACTGAGTTATCTTAGCACAAACAAAGCCGAAAAAAGGGAACTGACGCAAGAACCGTCTGGTGTCCCGGGCATCTAGCTATTTAAGGACCAGGATGGATCAGAGCAGAAGGCAACCTTCCGCTCTGATCTCGCACTGGAAGATGATCGCCTGGAATTTCTTGCTGTGGGTCACAGCCTTGTGGATAGCGCATTGGACTTTTTTTTAAAGCATAAAAGCGGACGATCCATACATATTCTGGAAGATAGCACTCTTGAGAAAGGTGTCTACTTTGTAGTGATAGTTAAGTATCTCAACGGGCTCAGCCGCACTGAATTGCTATTTTGTAGAGTAGCCAGTGAAAACTCCGTGGAAATTTTTAATCAACAACCTGTTTTTTTCAACGAGTTCGCTGAAAAAACCATCAATCCTGCCGATCCCTTAACCATCTCGACAATGGAGAAAGATCTGCTATCACGAGATAGTGCTCAAACTCGGGAGCAATTGATCATTGAAGAAAAGTGGGCCGTGGCACTACCCGCCTTACAGGGAGAAGCAACGCTTCGCGCCGGCAAATTGAAAGAGGAACTTCACACAATCTTCAAAAAGGAAGAATACAAAATCGAAATCTCTTTTTTCAAAAAGATACGCCAGCTGGAAGAAAAAAGAGATCGACAGCGCATGAAATATCGAATGGATCCACGCCTTGAGGTCAAATCGGCTCTCACGAGAACGGAAAATGAACTCATTCGCACCAGGCACGAAATGGAGCTAGAACTGGATCGTATTCGTAGAGAAAGCCGTGTCGAAACCGAGCTGAAGCTGCTTCAGGTATATCAAGTAGCTTAACGCAATTTTGACTCTCCATCAATACCAACGGATGTCGAACTTACGGATAGAGAGAGAGCAGTTTCCACTTCTTCGAAAGATTTGTGATAGATTTTTTTCCACTTCCATATACCATGACTCCTGACGTCTCTTCAGGAGTAAAATTACTGCCATGCCACATATAGATTGGATTCACCTATTAATCTTTATCGCAATCGGTCTTGCCGCAGGATGGCTTGCCGGTCGGATTTTCCGGGGAAGAGGCTTCGGTCTCATTGGAAATTTAATCATTGGTGTTATAGGTTCCATACTGGGTATGTATCTGTTTCAGATACTGCACCTTGCTGCCTATGGACTCATCGGTCAAATGGTGATGGCCGTTGTAGGTGCCCTGATACTGGTCTTTTTGCTGGGGCTTGTCACCAAAAAATAGCTCGCAAAGCTGGCTTTTTGAATGGTTCATCCTTAGAGGCTATCCCGTAGCAGCCTCTAAGGGTAGTCTTTGTAGAGAGTCAGCCGCTCCGCTGTATCAAAAAGTTCGTCTCGTTTTTCCAGAATGCTTCCATACCTGACTTCGCTTTCATGATCCTTTGATATGGCAGCATAGTGGATTAAATAGACCAGAGATTCCCGGTTATGCGGAAAACCGGATGCCGCTCTGAAAATCAGCTTCCCGCTTTTTTGTCGATCTCTGCATTCCTCAGTGGCCATGCATTGCTGCAATCGTGCGTGTATCGTTTGCATGGCAATAGCATCGGAGTCCCGGTTCAACTTACGATAGACCTCCTCCAGACGTGCAAAAACCTGGATGAACGCAAGGAGCTGCTTATGCTCCAATGAACTCTCCACACCAAAGCCGGCATTGTGCAAAGCCTTACGAAAGGCATGAAGAGCCATCAGATCTGCCCCTTCATCCAGTAGAGAGACTCCCGTCGAGTAGGCAAGGCTGGCACTCCGTCCGCTTTGCTTTAACTGAAACCTGCGCAGTTTCAAACGAAAATCTCTCACAAGCACTCGACTTACCTGGCTTTCTGGATGATAGGACTCAACAGCTCCCCTTTCAGGCTTACCAGGGTCCTGCAACTCTTTATCGCAAGCCTGGTAGTGTGTCACGTTGGAAGGATCCATAAGTATCTGCGTTAAAGGAGATGACGAGATTCGAGACAAATATTGTTTCACACCGGGGAGATCCAGAATTTCATTACGACGGTCCGGAAAAAAAAATAAATTCCAGTAAAGCATCTCATCCGGCGTAGGCGTATAATTCCATAAAATCCGGATTGAGTCAGCATCACGAAAATAAAAAACAAGATCACGATGAGGGGCTCGAGCAAGATCAGCTCCCTGACAATAGAGCGGGTAGAATGGAACAGGGAGAACCAATGAAAACGAATCGGGATGAACTTCGCCACTGATTCGGTTTGCTTCTGGACGGGGTGATGAAAGGAACTTCAGCGCACCATGTGAATTGGAAAGAAGCGCCCTTGCCTTTTCTACCTGACCATGATTTCGATAAAAAAGAGCCAGAATAAGAGTCACAGCTACAATTTCCTTTTCACGACTCCGGTCGATACGAAGGTTCTCCGAAAGATCCTCACTACTCCCTTGAATCAAATTCAAGTAGCGATTCAGGTGATAGAGCAAGTTGGCTGTATTTCCCCTGGCTCCTGCATGAAAAGCCATCAGTTTCTCGCAAAGCATGGCCCCGGTAGAAGCGACGATGTCACTTTCATCCTGCTTGCAAGAAGATAGAAGTTCCTCCGCCCCTCTCCAGTCGCCTGCCGCATATTTCTCATAAGCGGCGTCTGATCGATTCACAGGAACCGGCCAGGCGTTGCACGGAATAAAAAAAAGCTGAAACAGAGTCAGACCTGCTATGGTGGTCCAT
>JBNLFC010000478.1:0-2862 GCA_050305335.1 Leptospirales bacterium | reverse complement strand
AATGGCACTGCTACCTGTTTCCAGTGCATTGCAGTATTCTAAAGGGTCCGCAATGTCTCTCCAGCGTTCACCATTAAGGTACCCCACGCTCCCTGCTCCTGCTGCCAGATAATCCCGATTATGCCAGTAATTGATATTGTGGCGGCAGGTAAAACCACGAAGGGCAAAGTTTGATATCTCATACTGCAGTAGTCCAGAATCGGAACACAGATCCAGGGTGATTTCATCCATGGCCAGGACTTCATCCTCATGGGGAAGTACCAGGCTGCCATACTCTACGGATTTTGCCATGGGAGTATTCTCCTCTATGGTCAATTGATAGAGAGAGAGGTGGGGAACCCCCAGTGACAGTGCCGTTTCCAGATTCCAGCGCCAGGTTGATGCACTTTGTCCAGGTATGCCGTATATCAGATCCAGGCTTATATTGGAAAATCCGGCTCCCATTGCATCCCGCACGCAATCCCAACTGTCCTGGGCCGAGTGTATTCTTCCTAAAATATTCAACTCCCGGTCCACAAACGACTGCGCGCCAATTGATATCCGATTAATTCCGGCCTGACGGAGCTGCAGGAGTTTCATGAAATTTACCGTTTTCGGATTAACCTCAATTGAAACCTCCACATCTTCTCCAAATCCCGGATACTCACGGCAGCAGGAAATGATTTCCTCAATATGGTCTGCTGTCAGAATCGATGGGGTACCTCCGCCCAAAAAAACGGATTCAAGTTCATCTCTTTGTCCGGCGAAGAAGTGTTCGACAATCTCTTTTTTTAGAGCCTTTATGTATCTGGGATATAAAGATTCCATACCGGAGTAGGAATTAAATGAACAGTAATCACACTTGCTGAGGCAAAAGGGAATATGAATATAGAGGAAGGCCATGGTCTTATAAAGGACGTGAAAGGCCCGAATTCATTATTGCGCGAATTTCATCCTGGATGACAGACATGTGACCCTCATCAGCAAAACTTAGAGCACCGTCTCCGATGATAATATGATCGAGAAGACTGATTTGCATCATGGAACATATCAGTCCAAGACTTTTAGTCAATTGCATATCCTGTAGCGAAGGCTTGAGATGACCGGAAGGGTGATTATGGGCAATGATGATGGCAGCGGCATTAAACTCCAATCCCTTTTTTATGATTTCACGAGGGTATACCGTATTGACGTTCACCGTTCCTTCTGCCATCACAACAGTGTCGATTATCGCATGAGATGAATCAAGAAAGATAACTTTGAGTATCTCTCGCGGAAGATCACGCATGGAATGAATGAGATAGTCCCGAACCTCGCTGGAAGAGTGCAGATGCCGGCGTCCGATGAGACGTTGTTTCAGGTAACGTCTTGATACAGCCTGGACGAATTGGATGGCAAAACTGTTTTTTTGCCCTATTCCATGGATCTTTTCAAGGGCAGAACCGGGCGCTTCTAATACTGCGGCAAGCGTTCCGAATTCTTTGAGGGCGGCTCTCGCCTGTTCTTTACAGTCGCTTCTCGGAGTTCCGAATGAAAGTAGCAATTCCAAAACCTCTGCATCACTGAAGGTATCCGCACCTCGTTCCAGAAATCTATCACGCAGCCTGCTCCGGTGTCCCGCCCCTTTATTCTGCCACTCTTTTTTGTTCACTGCATTCGCGTCAGCTTGAAAGTGTTTTGGCAAACAGCTCATTTGCCATTTTAGGGTTGGCCTTTCCCTTGGTACGCTGCATCAGCTGACCAACGAAGAATCCCATAACCTTGGTTTTACCTTGCCTGAATTGCTCAGCCTGATCGGGATTCGCAGCCACAATCTCTTCCACCATGGCCAGGAGTTCATTTTCATCCGAGACCTGTACCAGATTTTTTTCCTTTACTACAACGTCCGGATCCTTTCCGGTTTCCATCATCTCGGTGAATACCGTCTTAGCAATCTTGCCGCTTATCGTTCCCTTTTCCACCATTACCATGAGTTCACCCAACTGGGTGGGTGAAACCCGGCAGCTTGAAAGTTCCTCACCTTTGAGTTCCCTCAACAACTCGGTCATAATCCAGTTAGAAACCTTTTTGGCATTGGTACACAGCTTCGCGGCGGTTTCAAAATAATCTGCCAGTTCACGAGCACCTGTCAATATGGCAGCATCATATTCCGGTAAGGAATATTCGGCTATGAAACGTTCCTTGCGCTGATCCGGCAACTCGGGCAATGTTCCGCGGATTTCTTCGATCCATGCCTCATCAATTTCCACCGGGATAAGATCAGGGCAGGGGAAATATCGATAGTCATGAGCATCCTCTTTGCCGCGCATTGATTCAGTCATGTTGGTGTCAGGATTCCAGAGCAATGTCTCCTGAATAACCTTTTCTCCGTCGAGCAGAAGATCGCGTTGCCTTCGCACCTCATACTCCAGTGCATTCTGTACATTCCTGAAGGAGTTCATGTTCTTAAGCTCAGTACGTGTACCAAATTCGCTCTGTCCCACCGGACGTAGGGAAATGTTGGCATCACAGCGAAAACTGCCTTCCTGCATATTACCGTCGCAAATATCCAGGTAGCGTAAAATCGCATGAATCTTTTTCAGATAGGCATAGGCCTCTTCAGGTGAACGAAGGTCAGGCTCTGAAACTATTTCCAGAAGGGGTGTTCCCGTCCTGTTGAGATCCACGTAGGAGAGCGGTTCTCGTTCATCGTGAATGAGCTTTCCAGCATCTTCCTCAAGGTGCATTCTGGTTATGCCAATGACTTTCTTAACTCCATCGACATCGATCTCCACTGTACCGTGTTCAACAACCGGAAGGTCATACTGGGAAGTCTGGTACCCCTTCGGCAGATCCGGATAAAAATAGTTCTTTCTGGCAAATTGATTAAACACATTTATTTTT
>JBNLFC010000477.1:0-2862 GCA_050305335.1 Leptospirales bacterium | reverse complement strand
TTTTGATCTGTGCTCCGATTCCGGGAGATGTTTTTCTGTGATTCATTCTAGACCTCACTCTTGTGCATAGAATATATGGGATGGCCGAAAAAGCAATGCTGATTCATCAGGCCCGCTGCAAATAGGGAAAATCAAAGAGGTATTTTTATGTTTAAAAATTGAGCGAAAACATGTATTTTTGTCAAGCTACCAAAGGGGAGGATGGGGTGTTGAGTAGAGGGAGAAGCAAAGGGCAGTGAAGTATAACCTGATGTGGTGGAGGTAACCGCAGAGGTCGCCGGGACGCGGAGGAGGATCCGCAGATTGAACAGATGAGCGCTCCTGAATCAGCCTGTTTCGTTGCTGCATTAAGAGGACGGAAGATTCCTCCAGCAGTGGGCTGTCGGCAGGAAAAGAGAGAATTTGAGGGCGTTGCTTCCCATGTACGTGTCGTCTGCCACCGTTTCCGACTTCTGCCACAAAGCAGGGTATAATTAAGCGCTTACACCTTTTTCTTAAGAAAGGCTGCTATGTATACAATCGCTTGTGCCCTGATGCTCTGCTGAATTCTTTTTCTTGCAAATTCTTTGAGATATGGAAGCAGATCTGCTTGACTGGATTTTCTTACACCCAGCATTTTCTTCCTTGTAACCCTCCGTTTTCGGGATTGTAGTTGGTCGGTCTCTTTTTGGGACCGAGGTTACTCTTCTCAAATTTTGATTTTCTATCGGATTTTGAGACTATCTCGATCAATGGGATAATTTAATGAAAAACAAAAACATAATATTGATCCTCATAACCTTTGCGCTTTTTCTTTCCCTTACTATTCTCTTCCCCCCGTCTACCAAAGTGGGAATAGGCGGTGGTGATACCATGTACAAGGCGATTCAGATTAGAGATCTGATTTATAGCAACTATTCGAGCATCTCCTGTCATTACCGTGGGAAGAAATATGATCCAGATTTCAAGTATTTTCCCTACTCAACATGGTTGCACGTGTTTCCGGAAAGGGACAAATGCTACTACTCTTTCCCCTGGCAGCTTACGTTCACCTATCTTCCATTTTTTTTGCTGTTCGACATGTATGCTTTCTATCTCGTTTCCATGCTGAGCGGGGCATTGCTTCTCCCTTACCTGTTTCTGATAACGGAACACTTTAATTCTAACAAGTCTATTTTTTTGAATCTGACTTACGCGTCCTTCGCATGGCTACTAAGTGCTGCTTTCGTGTATTCCTTCACTCCTAACGAGCATTGTTTAAGCGCGCTGCTTCTTACTGCTACATACTATCATTTGCTCAAACAGAGAATCGGTCATCTCTTCATGGCTGGAATACTTCTATCACTGAGTGTATTCATTCGTATTGAAACCGGTATGTTTCTGGGAATAATTCCGTTCGCGTATTTTCTTATGAACTTTAGCAATTTGACTTTGATTAAACGCAGAATGCTGTTGTTCACCGTTTTCGCCAGCATTCCGATATTGGCCGGGCTTATCATCAATTATTTCCTTTTTGATAATATATTTGGCCTCCGCGGGAGCATATATGCTTCCAGAGATGATATTTTCTTTCTCCAATCACGTTGGGATTGGTTTGGGGAATATTTTTTCACTGATACGAATTCACTTTTTCGCATTTCTCCGGTTTTTTTGGCGATCGCATTCTTTTTTAAATCAAGGCATAGGGAATCGAACTTTAAAGCAGGTTTTTTGATACCAATCTTTTTTATCCTTTTAATGTCTTTAATCCATCCTCCCAACGCTGACGAACCTCAATACGGACGGCGCTTTCTATACGCAACATATCCACTTCTCGCCTTTTTTTCAGTGTCCTTCGTGAGTGATCTTTTTAAAGCTAAAAAATTCCATTTTCCTATTTTGATTACTTTCACGTTGCTATCGATGCCTTCCCAGATAAAATGGACTAATAAAATCATAGACGTTAGTAAGCAATATTATCCAACCGAGCAAGAGATTCTTTTTCACACTAAGGATGTTGATTTCGTCATCATCAGATACGAAAGCCTTGTTGCAGCGTTTGCAGCCCAGCTTTATGAAAAAAACATATTTCTTATAAAAAAAGATTCTGATTTAGAGATATTTGTGAACAATCATGAAAGCAAAATATCCAGAATGGCGATAGTTCAAATCGGAAAGGATTTTCTTGATATTTTGCCCGGGGTGGAATCCAGGTCCATGATTCCTGCTAGCATAAAAAACAAATGGTCGAAAGTAGAAGATGTTTCAAGATTTTTCTATCATGTTAGTATTTTTGAGAAAAAGTAATGCCGTATTCAATACTTAAAAGCAACGCTTTAGATCCTCAAATGGCGTAAAAAAATCCTGGCTCGTTTACAAAACCTTTTGCAAAAATAAATAATTCCTGGTGGGTTCTCCCCCGGATCGTAAGATCGGTTCGGCTAAAAACTTTTCAAAAAGGAGAACCCAGAAAATGATTAACACCACTGAGGAAAAAAGCAAGAAGAGATTGTTCAGATTGGTAGTGATCAAAAATCACCTGAATCATCTTGTGAAAGACACGGTAGAAGATGCCATAAAGAGAGAAACGACCCGTAGCGCCACTTTTGAAAAAAGACTCAGCGAGGAGGTAGTTCAATTCTTACGCATGCAGTAGATCAAAGCCACGTTCCTGGGCCGGGTTTCGCCTGCTACTCGTACGGAGCCGTAGGAGCCGTCAGTGACTGCAGAGCCAGTGTAGTTTTGAGTTTTACCCATGGTCGCTCCAACCCACAGGCTAAAACCTCCAGCACTACTTGGGTCTCTTATATCGTGTTCGACAGTATGGGTAATGTTTCTCCAATGATAGTGCCCCTGAAATGCATCCGTCTGTTCCTGGCCCATTGAACGAGGAACCTGGGGATC
>JBNLFC010000476.1:0-2863 GCA_050305335.1 Leptospirales bacterium | reverse complement strand
CCCTCCGGTTTCTAGTAAAAGCACAGACTCCCTGGGCGGATGTTTCCGAAAGTCCCACAAAATATCTTGACGAAGATCACAGAAGAGATAAAGTAATAGGCGGGACAATGATCGGCACCCTGGCCACCCTGATGGGGATGGGAGCATCCAGGATGGCCACAAGGGGGGGAGTGCGAAGTGCTTCTCTGGATAGTATTATATCACCCAGCCTTGAAGGAATGAAATATCCCGGTCGCAATATCGCAGCCACAAAGGAAATGCGAAGAGCTTTTCAGGGGGCGATAGAAGATTTGAATGTCTCTGTGAAGTGGACTCTTAACAAGAATAACGTGAGCAACGTCAGGGGGGGAGTCGCCACAATTAACGCCCGCCGACCTGCGGGGACTCTTCTGGATGAGTATCTTCATGCTTTTAATAATTACAACGGTCGTCGCGGGGTTTACCTGTCCGAGAAACTAAGAACACGTCATTTTATTTTAATGGATAAGATTATGCGAGCTGGGGGTACGAGCAAAATACCATTAAGTCAAAACACAGCATTTCATCAACTCGAAATGAGAAATTATCTCAATGCGACAAAGGGTCAATTGCCCAGATTCCTTGATACTTTACCTTCTCATGAATCAGTGAGACTTTTAAATCAGGTGGATGAATTTTTGAGACGTATTGCCGACCCGCTTACATCTGTGGGGCCTTTTAGATAATTGTATTGGGGAGAATGAAGGTATGGAAAAAAAATTAATAGAACTGGATGTAGATTTAGATCAGGTGCAAGATATAATTAAGAAGGTGGGACGAAACGAAGAGACAGCAGAAAATGCGGTTTCGTATTTTCGGAAACTGTTCTTAAGGGTTATGGAAAAGTTAAAAATGACACCCAACACAGCGAATAGTGGAGAGATTGCGGATTCTCTTATATGTCAGATGTATCCGAATACAATGTTAACTGAGGTTTTATTGGAAGATGAGCCTGAGTTAAGACAATGGCCAGATGAACCAGACGTATCATCTGTTGAACGCGGAATTGGTTCTTTTATGCGCTTATCGACGCGTGCTGATACTGGTACGGAAATTTGTTCCGGTGCAGAGAAAATAAACAGGTATCTAATTGATATCGGAGCATACGATGAGCATCCGGTTCTGGAATGATTAATTTCGCTGTACCCTACAAAAATTCATCTCAGGCCTGTACCCTACATTTATTCGTAGTAACTATATATGCATGTAGTATTAAGCCGTTTTTTTCTCCCATGCATACCGATGGTGCAACCCTCGCACCCTCGGTAAAGACACAACCTTCCCATCCGGGAGGACGCTTTTCTTTCACCCGACCCTGCGGAGAATCCCTGCCATATGGATGCAAATGACGGGCTCGTTTATCTCCGGGCTTCTCTCCGGTGGAATGAGGTATGACGAAGAGGGACGTTCGCAGGGATTCTCCCTGGAGGGCCGCCTTGGCGAGCAGGCCCTCATGGGAGCCACAGTGAGCGCCATCACCTCCGGGGTGGGTGCGAAGAGTGGTCTCTCCGGCATTGCCAATCAGGCCCTCTCGCTTTCCGTATCCACAGCTCTGAGTACTTTCAATGAGTAAAACAACCTCAAGAAGTATGGGGCCATGAACGCCAGCTATTCCAGTATGCTTCGCAGCGATATGGGCGCATTTGGTGATAAATTCGGAGGACTCCTTGTGAGTGCGGCACAGGAGGTATACCAGGATTCCCACCAGGTGGATACAACAAGAGATGCCGTGGGTCCGGAGGAGTGGGGGAAGCAGGCGAACGAAACCGACCAGGAGCGAAGAGCCAGCGATGGAATCAAGGGTTTTGTGCTGGGATTGCGGGATCGCATCAATGAAATTTTCCAGACAGCAGATGAGACAGTTTTCGGATTCATAGGGGAGGGACTGCGCCGGGCTGGCTGGGAGAGCGGTGATAACTATCTGACAGAGGGTGTCTATCGCACGGATCAGGAGATCGCTAACACAAAACTGGAGATCATGGGAGTGTCCTTTGAGAATCCGGAAGCGGCTCTGCGAGAGGCTATGAGTGCGTACCAGAGAGGAGATATCTCCCGGAGTGATGCGGAGGCCGCCTTTGCCAGCTACCGGGCATCGGCGGAGGTGTACTATGTGAACCAGCTTCGCGCCTTTCAGCAGCAACAGGAGCAGGCAAGGGTTCGCCAGCAGACTCAACTCAATGATGTTTACCGGGAGGTGCAGAATCAGAGATTGATGGAGATCGGTTCACAGTTGAAGGATTTCGCTGCAAGTTATGACAAAAACGCCGGACTTCTGGATCGCTTTCAGTCGGACTATGAGCAGAAAAAAGAGGCGGCCATTGCGGCCGAGAAAGAGAGGTTGATAGGTCTCTACATGAATGAGGAGAATCTCCTTGTAACGGCCCGCAGTGTCTATGAGGCGAGAGGCAGGGGAGAGGATGCCACACTGGAGATGAGCCGGGGGGCGCAGGCGTACCAGTTCGAAGAGAGAGCTATCGCAGCAAAAAACAGACAGATTGCGGCTGTACGGGGGATTGCCATGCAGCATGATCTCCCGCCCACGGTGCACGGGGAGCATATGGCCATGGTATCCAGGGAGCTCAATTTTCGGTTGCAACAGGAGATTCGGAACTATGCGGGGGATCTGTTTCGGTCGGATTTTATGGAAACAGATGCGGGTCGGGCCGAAAAATATGCGTGGATCCAGGCTTTTGATGGTGGTATAATCAGTTCTATCTTTGAAAAGCTGGATACCAGCAGACGCACAGAGGGGATGGGCTACTATGAGTCCATGGGGTATAACGCCAACTATGAGACGTATTCCATGGGGTATCGCAGCAGCAAAGCTGTAAGGATAACGGAGTGG
>JBNLFC010000475.1:0-2904 GCA_050305335.1 Leptospirales bacterium | reverse complement strand
ACTCTGGCCTTTGCAGGCGGCAGTCCCCTGGTGTACCAGAACGCATCCCCTGGAACCGTGAAGTCCAATGTGGGTAAGATTGAGAATGTGGTTTTCATGAACTTTGTGGGCAACCTGAACGATGTGAATGCGGATAAGAGTGTGAATGTACGTGCGCCAGGCATTACAGATACGGCGCTGAGCCCCCTTACAGATGATACGGTTACCTTTGTGGCGGATGTGTCGGGGCCTGTGCTCAATCCCGTGCACATTGGGTCCAGTAACTCATCTGCTGTACACGCGAAAATCGCAGACACCATCACTTTGACCTTTACCTCACTGGAGGAGATCATTGCACCCACGGTCACCATTGCAGGCCAGACCGCAGCAGTCACAGGCGGGCCCACTGTCTGGAGCGCCACGTACACTATGCAGGCTTCGGACACGGAAGGTCCTGTGGCTTTCGTCATCAGCAACCTGCAGGATACTCTAGGAAATACCTCGTCTGACGTGACTGCTGTGACCGATGGCTCTTCCGTGATGTTCTATAAGCCTTCGCCTGCGATCACAGGTGCGGTGCTGGAGTCGGATAACTCTAAGTTAACCCTCACCTTCAATCGCCCGGTCTATACCAGTGTGGGTGCTGTGGGCGACCTTGTGAATACTGACTTCACTCTCAATTTTGTGCAGGGAGCGGGCACAGCCACGGGTGCTTCCATTGCCAGTGTAACTCATACGGCAGGCAGCGCCACTGCAGAGCTGAACTTAACGATCACAGGCACACCCGATGGTCTGGAGACCATAGAGGCAGTGCCTGTGGCAGACCAGATTTTTGACGGAGCAGGCAACCCGGCCCTTGTGGCAGACACCTCCGGCGTCATCAACCTCAATGGTGTACCCGATGTATTTGTGCGGGATAACACCACAGACGATGGTACAGAGCCCTCCACAGGCGGCCACTCCCTGAGTCCAGACATCATTGTCTTTCAAAATGCTTCGGATGTAACCGATCCCCAGGCAGACTACGGGGGCACCAACCCTGCTGTGGTGGACAACTACAACATTGGTTCTGTGGCCCAGGACGGTCAGGACAACTACATTCTGGTGCGGGCTTACAACCGGGGCAGCGCCACTGCCAATAACGTCAGCGCCAGCGTCTACTATACCAACTTTTCCACGGCCCTTTTGCCAGAAGATTGGACTCCCATTGGCATAGCCACATTTCCCACACCCATTCCCAACGATGGGGTGCTCTATGTCTCTGACCCACTCACCTGGCCAGACGCACTCGTCCCCGTGGGCGGCCACTACTGCCTCATCGCCATCATTGGATGCGACGGCGACCCGGCCCCCACCATCGCAGACATTAGCGCAGTGGTGGTGGACGGCCCCACTTACATCCAGTACATCCACGACGTCAATGACATCACCTATCGCAACATCACCGTAGCAGACGCTGTCGTACCCGCGCCCGAACCCCCACCCCCCGCACCCGACCAGCCGCCTCCACCGGAACCCGATCCAGGGGAGACACCCGACGGCCAGGATCCTGCAGGCTACAACGCCCTGCCATTTGAGTTCGCAGGCGCACCTCAGAAAGAAGGTAAAGTTCCTGTACAGCTTCAAATGCACCTGAAACTCCCCGCAGGCTCAAAAGCCATGCTGGAAGTACCCCTGGCACTCCTGCGAGAAATGCAGGAGCGGGGCAAAGACAAGCTCCCGAAAGTTGTAAAAATCGATAAAAAAAGAGAAGTAGCCTGGCTGCTACTGGACCCTTACCAGATCAACCACTTCCCGGAAATGCACCTGCCGCCCAAACAAAAATGGCCCCTGCGACTCTTTGTGCTCATCCGTAAAAAATACATCAACAACCGTTACAAGGCGTACGCAGTACAGCTCAACGAAGGAAAAGAGATTGGCCGCGCAGCCTGGTTCATAGGCCGGGGCTGGGGACCACAGAGAAAACCCAATATCATCTATCGCTTTTTTAGGGCCATACTGGATGGGGTTTTTATGATCAAAGGAAGGCCGGGGTATAAGATTAAGTATTGATATGCGGTTTTTGTGACAGGATGGGAAGGATACGGAGGATGGGGGTTACGACACACAATATCGTTCCCATCTTTCCCATCCTGTTCCTTGCTCTGGAGCTCGTGATATATGGTTTTTGAACAGGATGGGGAGGATACGGAGGATGGGGTTTACTACAGCCAATATCTTCCCCATCATTCCCATCTTGTTTCTTGCCCCGGATCAAAAAGCGTTAGTCATACATCCAGCGCAAAAGCAGCGCAAAAATCGGTAATTTTCCACAATCATTCACAAATAAACCTATATTTCAACGTGTTACATTGCCTTAACCTATGTAAAAGGTTTGACGCAAGTATATTTCTGGGTATGGTGAAGCAAATTTCCCGGGGAGCTACGGTAGCAGCGGGATTGAGGTGCGGGCATGGTGTTGCGTAAGTTTGTTCAGTGTTTTATGGTAACGAGTGCCCTCGTTGTTGCTGCGCCTCTCCCCCTTTTTGCGGATCTGGTGGTTTACCGGGATGGTCATGAGATGGAGTGCATTCTCACAGGTCAGAGCCGCGACTCCATTCTCATCCGCAACATGGAAGGCAAAAGCGAAACCATTGCTAAAAAACTTATAAAAAGAATTAAGTTCGGTGTAACGAAGGCGGAGGTGGAGAAGAGTAAGGCCAATGATAAAAAGTTAGCCGAAATGCAAGCCAAAGTTGCCAGAGCCAGGAAGGCTGGCATCGGGTCTGATCGGGTGGAGAACCTGATGGCCATGCTGGAGGATGAGGGCCTGAGCGAAAATACCATCGTGGTCTTCACGTCGGACAATGGCCCCTGGCTACCGACCGAAATTTCCGGGGGTACGGCCGGGATGCTGCGCGAAGGTAAGGGTACCACCTGGGAAGG
>JBNLFC010000474.1:2608-2911 GCA_050305335.1 Leptospirales bacterium | reverse complement strand
ATTTCAGACAAATCAGGCCATGCGGAGCACTCAACTATCAAATCGCTCGTGCCTATGCCGGCTGGGGGGATACGGAGGCCACCAGATCCTGGCTACTCCCTCTTTTTCAGAAATCCATGAAATATGTGGAACTGGCCCGAAAGGACTCCATCTTCCTCTCAGTGGCGGCTCAGAACTCCCAATTCTCCTCATTTCTGGCAAATGGCGGAGTGGAAGTGAAGATTGAAAATAAAGAAAAAAGCGCCATACCGCCGTAACATTCCGGATCTACACGACCGTCGACCTGGTTCCAGCCTCCTGATA
>JBNLFC010000474.1:0-2598 GCA_050305335.1 Leptospirales bacterium | reverse complement strand
TATCAAGTTTCCAGTCCGGTGCAAAATAGGTAATCTGTATTCAGGAGGTGGCATAAGAACTCTCAAAATCATAGAAAATGTTGAGATGCGGTCTTAAGGAAGAAACCGGAGTCGAATGGTCCGGTCTAAACTGTTATGCTAAAGAAGCCTTGTTCGGACAAAGAAATGAAAAAGTTGTATACAAAAAAAAACAGAGCTACCCCCGGCACCGAAAACAGAGCGGAGAGCCAGCCAGCCCGCGTTCTGGAATTTGAGGAGTCTATGGATGGGCTTTACACGGGAAGTGAACTGGCCCGAGTAAAGAATTTTTTATTAAACGAGCTGAAACGTTCCCACACTACTTTGAAAAAAAAGAAGCCCGGAGTATATTACCTTGCCTATCTTTTCAGAAATTCTCGCATGGAAGGCATTCAGGGTAGATTGGGAGCCATTACCCATTTCAGAAAAAAAACAAAAAACTCAGCGTTTTGCGATCTGCGCGTGGGATCCTATCGATACGACAACGTGCAATCGGGTGGACTGATACCCCGCAGTTCTGAGACGGAGGAAGGGGAAGACCTTTCACTGATGCCCCAGGAAGTGCATGAAGACGCCTATCGTCATTCGTTATGGCGATTAACGGAAGCAAGGTATCGTGAAGCGGCCGAAGAGTATTACAACAAAAAAAGTAGAGAGTTGCACTATGTGGATTTGAATCGAGATCTCCCTGCCATGCTCAAACGCAAACCCATTCATCACTGGAACTACTCTCCCATGATTCAGATAGATATGGACCACTGGGCCAATATTTTACGGAAAGCGGGAGACGTTACACGTAACCATTCAGATATTAAGAATTCGTTCTTTGATTTCTTCATACACTATCGACAGACTCTTATGGTGAATTCTGAAGGCTCCGTCATTCTTCAGCAGAGCCAGATTTTTGAACTGCGGGGATATTTCTGGCTTCTGACTGCCAATGGAGAAGGGATTTCTCAAGAAATATCTTTCATTACTGGCAGCCATCTGGACCTGCCCGGTGAACAGGAATTTCTACGCAAAGTTAAAGAAAAAATTCAGCTGTTGCAGAAAATGGAGAAGGCACCTATCATCAATGCTTTTTCCGGACCTGTGCTCCTTGACCCAAAACCGGCAGGACTTTTTTTTCATGAAGTAGTGGGCCACAGACTGGAAGGAAGTCGTCTTCTATCACTGGAAGAAGGAAGTACATTTCGCGACCTGAAAGGGAAACGACTTACACCCG
Source organism: Leptospirales bacterium (assembly GCA_050305335.1). Classification (GTDB taxonomy): domain Bacteria; phylum Spirochaetota; class Leptospiria; order Leptospirales; family Leptonemataceae; genus JBNLFC01. The sequence continues at coordinate 1,355 of JBNLFC010000474.1, read as the reverse complement.
ATTTCATCGATATCATTGATGATCCCACGCTGGACTCTTTTGGAAAACAGGCAACTCTAGGCTTTTTTGACTATGATGATGAAGGCAGTAAAAGTAAATCGACGCTTCTCGTGGAAAAAGGTATCCTGAAACGTTTTCTCTCCACGGCGTCTCCACTTCCTAGCCAGCGTGAATTGAACGGCCATGCCAGAAACCAGCTGTCAGAACGACCTATTTCGCGAATGGGGAATTTAATCGTAAAAAATCGAAAACCTGTTTCCAGAGATAAATTAAAAGAAATGTTTCTTCAGGAAATAAGAAAGTCCGGCAAACCGTTTGGCATTCATATCATTGAAACTCTCGGAGGTGAAACCGAAACTTCGAGTTACGACTTCCAGGCCTTCAAAGGTGAAATCCTCCATGCGACCAGAGTGTTTCCCGATGGCAGAGAAGAGCTGGTCAGAGGTGTCGATTTTGTCGGTACTCCTCTTTCTGCTCTTGATTCCGTGGTAGTAATGGGAGACGATGCAACTCTGGACAATAGTTTTTGTGGCGCTGAATCAGGCATAATTCCGGTCTCATCTATTTCGCCCTCCCTTTTAATGAAAAATCTTGAATTACAGACCAATGATCGAGAAAGATATGCACCATTTGCTTACCCTTCCCCCATCAGTTGAAAATCCCATTTACCACATAGGACAATGGGCTTAGTCTTATTTAATTGACCTGTAGCTACATTTTACTTATATTACGTTGTTAAGGACCGAATAACGGTATTTTGATTTGTATCATACCCATTGGAACATTCGGATTACAGAATATGCATGCAAAGGTATGGTGCCCGAGCAACCTATACCTCCGGGCTAAAGCAAAAGCACTATATTACAGAATAGGTCCATTGCAATTTCAGAGCCCCTTATCACAAACGATTACATAAATTGCATAAATAATATGGAAAAAAATCTTTATTCAAAGGAGGGTACCCTGGAAGTGTCCGTGACAGGTTACACCGGAGTTCGAGTCACCGAAAAGAACCTGGTTCCTGAAAAACAAATTGGAGAGGAGAGTCATGCCTTTTCGCGACGCAATATTGCTGATTGATGACGACCCCGACTTCCAGAGCATTCTGCAGAGAAATCTGAGCGAAGAGGCGCAGCTCCATGTTCTGAGCACTGGCGAGTCAATGCGCCAGGGCCAGGTAAACTCTCTTTTAACAGCCAGTTCGTCAGAAATGGGTGTGATTTTGATTGACTTTGATTGCAAAATTCAGTGTATGTAAAAAATATTTTCAATATGTATCTTTGTTACATATTATAACACGATTTATCTTTTGCAATATTCATTGCAGTATCTGTAATATATGCTGATTTCAAATA
>JBNLFC010000473.1:0-2917 GCA_050305335.1 Leptospirales bacterium | reverse complement strand
GATTGATTACGGAGCCTATGAGAAGCTGATCAACCAGCAAATCGAGGCCGGGATCCATGGAGTTGTTCCTTGCGGAACAACAGGAGAATCTCCTACGCTGTCCCATTCGGAGCACCGTGAGTTGATTCGAAAGACCGTGGAGCTGGTAAATGGTAGGACTCAGGTCATAGCCGGAACCGGCTCCAATTCAACGGCCGAAGCGGTGGAGTTGACCCGCGCCGCATGCGAGGATGGAGTGGACGCAGTTATGCTTGTGAATCCTTATTATAACAAGCCCAATCAGGAGGGGCTTTATCAGCATTTCCGGACAGTTGCAGGTGCCTCATCTAAACCGGTCGTCATATACAATATAAAAGGCAGAACAGCAGGCAACGTAGAGGTCGAAACCATGGAGCGTCTGGCTCAGGTGCCCAATATTCTGGCCGTGAAGGAAGCCAGCGGAGACCCCGGGCAGATGATTCGTCTTTATCGTAAGCTGGGCGGACGTATCGCACTGTTGAGCGGGGATGATAATATAACGCCAGCGGTAATGGGCCTGGGCGGGAACGGTGTGATTTCGGTTCTATCCAACATCTATCCACGACGTATGGTACGTATGATGAACGGATATCTTTCTGGCGATTTTCAGGCCGGGAACAGGGAGTTCTACACTCTGGTAGACGCGATGAATGCTATGTTCTGGGATACCAACCCGATACCGGTAAAGGCTGCTGCCGCAATCCTTGGCATTTGCAGGCCTGATATCCGGCTTCCGCTGGTAGAGCTGGATTCAGCAAAACAGGAGCGCCTGAAGGGCGTCTTGAGTGCCACAGGGGGAGACCAATGATACCCGTAGGAATTTCCGGCATTGCCGGTAGAATGGGACAGACCATACTGGCATTGCTATACGAGGCCCCCTATAAGGACCTTCTTCAGCTGGCAGGAGCTCTGGAACATCCTACTTCGCCGCATATCGGCAAAGATGCTAGATCCATTTCAGGAGGAGATCGCTGTGGTGTTCCTGTTTCCCATGACATGAAGAGTCTTGAGAAGTGCAAGGTTGTGATTGATTTTTCCTCTCCGGATAATACAATGCGTCTGGCCTCTTTTTGCGCTGATCATGGAATCGCTCTTGTCGTGGGAACAACGGGACTTTCCGTCATGGAGAGTTCCGATCTGACGAAGTTGGGCGACCGAATTGCTCTTCTGCACTCTCCCAACATGTCCGTGGGGGTGAATCTCCTTTTTCAACTCGTTTACCAGAGTGCAAAAGCTCTGGGTGACTCATTCGATGTGGAGATCGTGGAAGCCCACCATCATTTTAAAAAGGACGCCCCATCCGGAACCGCTCAACGTTTGAAAGAGATGGTGCTCAAAGCACTCTCTCGCGGTGAAGAAAATGTGGTGTACGGAAGAAGCGGTATTGTGGGCCAGAGGCCTCCTGGTGAAATCGGCGTTCATGCTATCCGTGGTGGCGACGTCGTGGGGGATCATACGGTCTATTTTTTTGCCGACGGGGAAAGGGTGGAGCTGACACATCGAGCTTCTTCCCGACAGACCTTTGCAAGCGGTTCCCTTCGTGCTGCCCATTTCATTGCCAGTAAACCGCCGGGCGTATATACCATGGCTCACGTGTTAAATATGCAGGGGGAGTGAGTGGGCGAAACAGTAAAGATTTTGCTGAATTTGCTGGATATTGCAGTAATCGCATTCATCCTTTACAAGCTCTATGGCCTTCTCAGCAGAACCAAGGCTGTCCCTCTCCTCATCGGGTTTGGTATTATCGCGCTATCGGACGTGATTGCACGATGGCTTCATCTGGAAACTCTCTCCTGGCTGGTCACGAACGTATCCTCCTACCTTGTCATCGGTCTGATCGTGCTTTTGCAGCCGGAGCTTCGTCGGCTTGTGGGTGAAATGGGGCAGATGCCGGTCTTCAAGTGGATCAATCCTTCGGTAAAAATCCCTCTGGACGAAATCATTGAATCTGTTCGCAATATGGCTTCTACCAGGACTGGTTCCATCATTGTTCTTTTGAGGGAAATTCGACCTCAAACCATTATTGATAATGCTGTGCGGGTAGATTCTCGAATTACGCGGGAGTTGCTCCAGACAATTTTTTTTAAAGACACTCCTTTGCATGATGGGGCGGTTCTAATCGAGGGAGATCGAATTGTTGCCGCATCCTGTTATCTTCCGTTATCTGATTCTTCAAAATTGAAGAAGACCCATGGTGCCCGTCACCGCGCCGGCATGGGTATGTCTGAAGAGACGGACGCTGTGGTAATCGTTACCAGTGAAGAGACGGGAAAAATTAGTGTTATGGTGAACGGTGACCTCCACTCCACCGTTAAGTCTGGAGAGTTGAAGAACTTGCTGCAAAGCTATCTCACGGATCGTGCCCGAAGAGGAATAAAAGATCTGTTCCGCACAGGTGAAAGTGAAGTCTCCGAGAGTAGTAGTCCTTCACCCGCAAATAATACTTCCGATCAATCGGAGGGTGGACATGGCTAACTGGACAGAGCGATTGCTTTACCGATGGAAGGTCAAGCTGGGAAGTCTCACTGTGGCCGTGCTTCTTTTTGCTTACGTCCAGTATTCCCATACAGTCAGTAGAATGCTGAATATGCGAGTGGAAAGACCCACTCTCCCTGAGCAGTTGACCATCAGTTCCAGAATCCCTCCCTATATGAGCGTGGAAGTTTCAGGTCCCCGGGAGATTATGGATTTCAATGTTTCGGATTTTCGAATCACTCTTTCCAATCCGCGTCCGGAAGTAGGCACAAGCATATACAGGGTGAACATCACTCCGGAATTGCCCGAAGGAACCTACCATCGCGCCCAGCTCGTGGGGCTCGAGGCGGTCGATGAGAACGGCGCGGTGCTTGGCCGGGTGGAGGATGTCGTGCCCACGGGCGGGCACGATCTCTTGATGTTG
>JBNLFC010000472.1:0-2938 GCA_050305335.1 Leptospirales bacterium | reverse complement strand
GCCTTGCTGCTCCCATTGACCGTTATTGCATTCTTTGTCGTGTCGTGTACCGATAAAGAGGCTCCAATCGAGCAAATCAAACCCGCAGACGAGATCGCAGCGGAAGCTGAAGAAATGGAAGTCTTTTACGTGGTGGAGGATATGCCCACTTTCAACGGATGAGAACCTGCCACAGAATTTCGCATGTACATTGCACAAAATCTGCGCTATCCACCAGAAGCTGCAGAAGCTGGAGAGGAGGGGAGTGAAAATGCACTGCCATCAAATGCCAGCCCATCCGGTGTTCGGGAAAGTTTGCGCTCATTTCTCTCCGATAGTTCCATTGTCAATATTATCCTGGTAATCGCCCTTTTCGCGGCCTATTTCTTTGCCAGAATGAGAACCTCAAGATCACGCAGAAGGTAAGCATCGCTATGTCCAATCTCATTACCCGTTCCGCAGTTTCACTGTCTGTAATTGTGTTGTCTGTAGTATTACTATTGCCCAACTTTTTATCTCAACGATTGGTAGTTGTCTTCAACGAATATCAATGGAATGCCAATGGGCAGAAGATGACCATTGATCCTGAAGCAATCTCCGATTTTATAAATGACCGAGAAAACGGTCTTGGACTCTACTTCCCCCGGTCCGTGTGCAAGCCGGAAGCCAGCAGCCGTTTTGATGCGACCCATCGATGTGTTCTGACCGACCACTTCATTACCACTGCCAGAATCAACGAACTTGTGCAGGGCAATAGCGACCTGATAGACGAGGCCCACACAGGACTTGCTCCATCTGGCGTAGAACGTTTTTTCGGTGCATTCACTCGTAGTGGTTACAAAAACCTGGAAATCAAACTGGGTCTCGATCTTCAGGGAGGTATGCGTGCCACCTTCCAGGCAGACTTCGAATCTTATGTACAGAGACTGCAGGAGAAATATACGCCTATCATCTCTGAGTTAAAGCAGAAGCTATCAAAACCGGCCTTGCCAGAAGGTGAGCGGAAGAATGCCGAGGCGGAACTTGAAAAAATTGAGAGTCAATTAACTCTGACTGAAACCCGGAAGATTGCACTTTTAAATGAGGCGCGCAATATCATCAATAAACGTCTGGCGTCACAGAACCTTACAGAGCCTGAAGTTAGAATCCAGCCGGCCAGCTACAGCATCGGAGTGGATATGCCAGGTGTGGCTAACTCCACAGATGTTCTCGATAAAATCAAAGATACAGTTTCGGTGGAATACCGCATAGTCAATGATGATGCCACAAACAGAGTGAACGAACGTTTCCAGAAAGAGCTCGGGGAAATTCGTGAGCTCTACAGGAAAGATCGTGTGGATATCCGCGATGTGAACAGAATTATGGAAGGTGTTGTGCAAAGAGCAGGACTCAGTCCGGAAGAGGGGCGAATTTTTCTCTCATGGCGCCGCGGCCGTCATGAAGGAACGCAAACTCTGCCTCGTTCCTTTCGTGTTCTGGGTCCGACCATTCTTGATGGAAGTGATATGACAGATGCCTCTGCAAGTGCCAATCCTGAAAGTGGATGGTATCAGATTAATTTTATTCTCAGTGGAGCAGGGGCCCAAAAGTTTGGAGAGATCACTACCAACAACAAAGGCAAACGTCTTGCGATTCTCTGGGGAGACCGTGTTGTTTCTGATCCAGTGATCAATGGACCGATTCTGGGGGGACGAGGGCAGATTACCGGTGACTTTTCAGAGAAAGAGGCTGGCGATGTTGCCAATGTGATCAAAGAGGGAGCTTTGCCCATATCTCTGGATATTATTTCCGTATCCTTCGTCGGGCCCGGATTGGGCCAGGAAGCCATTGTATCCGGCCTCATCTCTATCTTTATCGGATTTGTTATAGTTATTTTGTTTATGATAGTTTATTATCGTCTTTCCGGTGTGATTGCGGTAATGGGACTTTTTATAAATCTGATTTTGATGACAGCTATCTTGAGTTTAATGGAGTTTACGCTTACTTTGCCCGGGTTCGCTGGAGTGATTTTGACTGTCGGTATGGCGGTTGACGCTAACGTGATCATTTTTGAGAAGATGAAGGAGGATTTAAGAGCCGGAAAATCAGTTCCTATTTCCATTGACAATGGTTACAGAGCCAGTCTCTGGACAATTCTGGACTCCAACGTCACCACTCTCATCGCAGCTTTTATTCTTTATAAAAACGGGGATGGTCCCATTAAGGGGTTTGCAATCACCCTTGTCTTTGGTCTTGCAAGCTCGGTTTATACTTCTCTTTTTGTGACCAGGCAAGTTTATGAGTGGCTGGGTCATGCAATCCCACTCACCAGGCTGAGACCCATACTTGGATTGGACAGGAGGAGTGTATGATCCATTTTTCCAGATATCGGGGAGTATTCATGGTAATCTCTACCCTGGTGGCCGTCGGGCTTTTTGCAGCGACCTTTTATTACTTTAATGGATTTGCGCGCTCCATAACATTCAATGGAGGCATTCGTTTTAGCATGCTACTTCCGGCAGGGCAGGGAAAGGAGGAGCTGGAGAGCGGGGCCAAAAAGGCTGGTTTCACTGACGCAGCGGTGAGATTGACCAATCCCCGGACCAACCAGTTTGATCTTGAAATGGGCCCGCGTACCAGGGATTCATTGGCCGCAGAATTGAAAAAGATGGGTCCGGAAGCCGACAAACGTCATCTTAGAAGTGTGTCGGATCTGATTGAAGAGCGGCTGCATAAGGCGTTACCTGGCCTGAGTTCCGAAAATATTGTCTCCAGAGAAGTGATTTCCGCAAGCTATGGTGGCAATCTATTCAGTATTGCTCTCAACAGTTTCCTCTGGACGCTGGCTTTGATAGGTCTTTATCTATCTTTTCGTTTTGATTTCCCTTACGCACTCGGTGCGTCTCTGGCTCTGGTGCCCGACGTCGTGCTTTCCATCGGCTTCATTGGCGTGATGAGAATCGAACCGAGTGTTCCCGTT
>JBNLFC010000471.1:0-2952 GCA_050305335.1 Leptospirales bacterium | reverse complement strand
GTTTTTATACCAGATAGCTCTTCTGCCCTACCAATAAAGCCGGCTCCCTTTGTACCTGCTAAATTGACATTTTGGTTTGCGATGATTTTCAAGGCCTCCTTCTCTGAAAGCATTCTACTAAAATATCCATCACTCGGTAAACCATAGTCCTGCCAGTGCGAAATATCATAACTTAACTTATTGTCCGCACCACTGGCTACATAGACTGTGAACCGTACCGTTTTTTTCGGACACTCGATCAGGCAACTTTCTGATTTTCAAACTCTTCTGGAGAAAGATACTCCAGAAAACTATGAATCCTTTTTCGATTATAGAAAACCTCTATGTAATCGAATATCTCTGCCTTCGCTTCTGCATGGTTGTTGAACACCTTTTTTGCAAGCTCATTTTTCATGAGTCCGAAAAAGGATTCAGCGCAGGCGTTATCCCAGCAATTCCCTTTCCGGCTCATGCTGGAGAGCATTCCCAGTCCTTTCAACTTGAGTTGAAATTCGTGACTGGCATACTGTGAACCGCGATCCGAATGAAATATCAAACCCTCTTTTATCGAACGGTTTGTTATCGCCATATCAAGTGCTGAAATCACGAGAGAAGTCTCCATATGATTTCTCATGGACCACCCCACAACCTTTCGAGAAAAAAGATCCAGAATGACACAAAGATACAACCAGCCGCTCAGTGTTCTAATGTATGTGATATCCGAAACCCATGCCTTATTCGGCTTATCGACGCTAAATTTTCGATCCAGAATGTTTGGACTGACTGGAAAATTATGCACGAAATCTGTTGTCCTCGGAACAAACCGTTTGCGCCTTTTCCCGCTTATTTTGAGCTGTTTCATGGCCCTGACAACCTGAAGACGACTGTAATCCAGACCATGAGCTCTTATCGCTTTAAAGGTTTTTTGTATCCCGTAACAGTTTCTATTTTTTCGATGAATCTCCCTGACACCATTCAATAGTTCATCAGATACTTTTGAGCGAGAATTTAAATCGCGCTTCAAGAATGAATAGAATCCAGACCTGGAGACGTCCAAAAGTCCCGCCATGCGCTTCACTGAAAAATCCTTCATCATTTCTTGCATGATCTGAAATTTTCTCAGTCGTCCCGGGAAAGCATGGCCGCATACTTTTTTAATATCGTATTGTCCATTTTCAAACTGGCATTCTCGGCGCGAAGACGTTTTAACTCTTCTTCCAGTCCCAGTTTTGATTTGATTTCTGGTTTGCTTTTTTGTGCTTCCAGATACTCCCTTTTCCACTGCTTGAGAGTCCAGTAGCTGATTCCGAGTCCTTCTGCAATTTCCTTCAGGCTCTCATCCCCGGTTAATGCCTTCTGTACAGCATTATCTCGAAACTCTCTTGAGTGCTTACTCTTCTTCATGGTAACCTCTTCTTATAAGATTACCCTCTCAGAGTGTCCACTATTTCCGGTACGGTCCATCCCCATCCTGTTACCCCCACCTCCATTGCAAACCCGGCTCAGCTAACAACTGGCCACTAACAGCTAGCAAGCCCATGCCTATAACCAGTTCTATTGGATAATCTTAATAATGTAAACTACTGATCCTTGTACGCGATATCCCCATCAGAAATAAACTTGACACAACGCCAGATTACCACCCTTTTGAGGGGTACTCCTCCGGAGGCAAAACCATGCATCATTTACACCGAAACACCACATACGCAATACTCCTCACTCTCCTCCTGCTTTTCACAACCTGCGCTAAAGAAGAAAGCGACCTCAACCTCTTCTTTGACCCGGACACAGCCTCAGGCAATCTGGGCTCCATCATCGGCCTGGCAATCCCTGCCATCCCCGCAGTCAGCGGAGTCACAAATGGCGGCACCATCTACAACACCTCCGGCGCCACAGCCATCACCTGGACAGCACCAGAAGGCGAAACATATACAGCCACACTCGATGGCTCCACTGTCACCAGCCCTCTGGCAATCTCCTCCATCTCCAATGGCACCAAAAATGGCATGGACCATACGCTTAGAGTCGTAGCCACCAATGACAGCTCTAGCGTTACCAATACTGCAACCATTACCTTTACACTGATCACTGCCATTACGTTATATGTTTCCGCATCCGGGTACAAAGGGGCTCTGAGTGGACGTACAGGAGCAGACACAATCTGTTCCAATGACAAAAACGATCAGGTGGGTTCTGCTTCTACATGCAAAAATGTTCGCGCCTTTCTCTCTTTAACAGGTAGCGATACCATCGCCACTATGCCCACATCCTATTCCATTGAAGATGTTCCCACGCGTTCTGTTACGGGCACCACTGTAGGAAGCAATTGGGCTGACCTTCTTGATAATGCCATCCCTACGACACTCACAGCAGCTGGTGTCACAAGTTCCAGCTACTGGACCTTCTCGAATACGGATGGGACACTGCATACTGACAATTGTGTAAATGGAACCAACGATACCAATAGCAACGGAGGAAGACTTGGAAATGGTGGGACCACAGGTTGGCTCTCTTCAGGTGGTCAATTCTGTGACACATCTGCATTGATCCTATGTGTCTGCTATTGATGAAATTACATATTTAACAAAATATCAGTTTATCTAAAATCATAGGAGTAACTAATGAGTGTTACAATAAATACCTGTCAGATTCAAACAACATTCAATAGCGCAAACACCCGACTGGGGCTATTCCTATGCACATTAACAGGAAGTAACCATCAAGGAGTAATGTATTTAAATAATAACATAATCTTTCAGGGACGCTCTAACTACCAGTTTGAAGTACCTCCCAAGCTCATTGATGGAGGCAACTCCAATACTCTTTTCTTAGATTTTACTGATTTGCCAGTAGATCTATTCCCTGGCACCACCAACAACTTCACCTGCTGGAATATGTCGGATTTTCCCAGCCCCATCTCTGCCACCCAGAACCTCACGGTCCGTGGCGTTCTTCTCTACCTGGACAATCTGC
>JBNLFC010000470.1:0-2959 GCA_050305335.1 Leptospirales bacterium | reverse complement strand
ATAACAAAAAAAGGTCTCAAAATGCCCCCCTGTGAGAAATAAAAACCGATTATAGGGAGTACCGGACCATTCTGGAGTCCAGGAGATCCTTTATTCTGAATACCAGGAACCGTCCCATGACCTCAAAAAATAGGTCTCATCCCAACGGTTAGGTCGATTCGAGGCTTCGGTTATGGTAGGCTTCAATCATTAAAAGAGTTAATGAATGGTGTATGGTAACAGCATTCAGGAGGATGATTCTATGATTGAAAATAATCGATCTGTTATTCTAAAAGAGCTTCGCATCATATTGCAAAAACTTTTTATATTCACACTTCTTCCAGGGATGACTCTATTTTCCTGCATAAAAGATACGAAGCCCTCTATGGAAGAGATGCTTCCAGGTCTACTCCCTCTTCTGGCCGGGGCCGGTAGCTTTATGGACGTTCATGGTGCCGGTGCCCAGAGGAGTGATCCGAAGATGGGAGATGCGGATGCTTTTCCTGTATGGGGGGCCGGTCCCCAGGGGGATGTGCGACGGGTCTATAATTATGCACGTTGTGTTCGGGGGAGTACGGGAACGGTTGCAGATGGACAAAGCTACTCTGTTGTTGATACAAATCAGACGGTCTGCTACGATGATGGAACCAGCGGAGTGATCACCTGTCCCTCTGAAGGTGAAGATTACTATGGTCAGGATGGAAACTACACATCCTCCTCTCCGGTTGCGACCCTGACGGCTTCGTATACAACCACGACCCATTCTAACGGGGATGTGGTAACCGACAACAATACGGGTCTTATGTGGACAAAATCCTATTACAAGGTAGAGTGGGCCGATAAAGAAACTGCTGTTGCGCTTGCCGGCGATGGGGGTTACTCGGACTGGCGAATTCCGACTATCAAAGAGATTTACTCGCTCATGCAGTTCGATGGGAAAACCGGATCTGCTGATCCTACCTCGTCAACGGTTCCTGCCGATGCGGATCCCTATATTGATCAGTCTGTATTTGATTTCGAATACCCGGCTGCTCCTGCCCGTTTCATCGATGCCCAGTATCTCACTACAAGCGTTTATACAAGTACCGTTATGAATGGCCAGGAGTGTTTTTTTGGGCTCAATGTGGCGGATGGTCGGATCAAATGCTATCCTTTTTCCGGGAATGTGAGCAACTCCACCTACTATGTACGTTATGTGCGAAATGCGGTCGGATCCGGATACGGAACCAATTCATTTACAGACAATGGTGATAACACCATCAGCGATACAGCAACCGGTTTGACGTGGCCAAAATATGACAGTGGAAGCTCCATTTTTTCAAGTGATGTCTCCAGTTTTACAAATACCGATGGTAGCATGAATTTCAAAGAGGCCTTATCATTTTGTGAAAACCTGAGTTATGCGGGGCAGTCAGACTGGCGATTGCCTGATGCGAAGGAGCTTCATACCATTGTGGATTATTCCAGGAGTCCGGATGCTACCGATTCGCCTGCCATTGACCCGATTTTCGATGTAACCGGGATTGTAAACGAAATGGGTGCCAATGACTATCCTTTCTTCTGGAGTTCCACGACCCACCTGGACGGCCCGGTGGATGGAGAAAATGCCGTCTACATCTCCTTCGGGGAAGCCCTGGGATACTTCTAAGACCAATGGGTCCGGTCCGGACGTCACTTCTTATGAGGTAGCCCGGCCGGGCACCGGGTGAGTGACATTTTGTTTATTGTTCCAGGAGAGTTCTCCGCGTTCAGAATAGCTGGAATCCGAAAGCCCATATTCACTCAGAGAAAACTCTCGACCTATTCCGTGTGCTCCTTTCGGAAGAACATATCCCGGTCTTTGAAGAGCACATAGAGTGAGACTCCAAGCAAGAGAACGGTTTGGATCACTTTGCTGTCAGGGTGCGTCGCAAAGATCTCATTGCTGATGTTGGCTGAGAGGTGAAAGAGTATTGTAATTACAATATTCCTTTTGGTCTTATAGTAGAGCCAGTTCATTAAAATCACAAACACAAACAGACTGAAAACAAAGTTTAGCGCGTAGATGGTTCCCTCTGCCACAACATTGCTATGGTAGTAGCCTTTTACAAATGATAGCGGAAGATGCCATACAACCCAGTAGGCTGCAAAGATCATAGAGGTCACAAAGAGATTGAATTTTCTTCGCAATGTATCAGTTCCGTAGCAATGCCAGGCAAGCTCCTCAAGAATAGGCGCAGAAATCAATATCAACCAGGGAGAGAACAAAAAAGAGGTGAAGGATGGCTTTCCGGATATGTGAAACTGATCCAGAGAATGACCCAACAGCAAAGAGAGAAGCTGCGCAACAACCATAGACAGGAAGATCAAACCGACTGATAAAACTGTGTAAATGAAATGGAACTTACTAAAATTCACAAAACGACTTTTGAAATCCTGAATAAGGTTTTCATCTTTGTAAATATAAAATAGAGCCACGAAAAATGGTGAAGCCAATCCCCCCATTGCAAACAGTTGCTGCAAAAAAAGTAGACCACTGCTCTGCACATCTTTGTGAGAAAGGTAGGCTACACCTGACCACAACAACCAGGGAATCAAGGCCGAAAAACTGTAAAATGCGATAGTATTTTTGTATCTATCTATCATGGTAGTATCCTCCATTTTTGTTTTTCTTTTTTTATGTTTTTACTCTTTTTTCTTTTTTGAAAGCATCTGCTTCATAAACTTCACGGTTTCTGGAATCTTAACGAGTTCTTCGATCCGCCTCTTTTCCATTCCAAGGAGCGAAGAGATGCTGTGGACAAAGATCTCCAGATTTTCTGTAGCCTTGCTTTCAAACTCAGATTTCTTTGAAGTTTCCATAAGGAGTGAGAGTTCATCGGTCATCGCCCGATCCAGTGAGTAGAAGTAGACGACAATGGTTTCACCCGACCCGGGATATGAGGCATCTCCGACGCGCCTTGCCTCTTCGATTAGCTCGCCCAGAACCTTACGATAAAAG
>JBNLFC010000469.1:0-2968 GCA_050305335.1 Leptospirales bacterium | reverse complement strand
CAAACTTCAGCGGGGAACTGTTTGACACTCGCTTTTTCGCTTTCTTCTATAAAGACATCTTTAGAGAGAAAGAGTAGAAGCCCGGGATTTTAATACTCCGCTTTGAAATACGGGTTATCCCTTGGATACTCGATCATAGAGACATCCGGCTCAATTTCTGTAGCCTCAATGAATTGCTGCATCCCCACTCGCTCGATGGTTTCACCCATTCTCTCGTGGTCCAGAGCTGCATCGGACCACCAGGTGATGATTCGATTGAGCACATCCATATATTTTTCCAGATCCTCTTCGGTTTCCATTTTCATGAAAGGAATTACCATAGAGCCCAGCATGTTGCCTACTTTCAGGTGACCTTTACCACCGATGAGAAGTGAGGCACCTTTCTGTTTTCCAACATGGAGTGCCTTTGTCATAACGTTGAGGCAATGCATGCAGCGAACACAGTTCGAGTCGTCGATTTTGATCTCAGATTCGGTAGCAGTGATACAACTTGTCGGGCACTTCTGGACTACATCGCGCTGGATGGTCGCAAGGCCACGTTCTTTCACATAGTTTTTGTATTGATCCTGGTCTACACGAATTGCATCTCGCCAGGTTCCGATTGTGGCAATGTCTGCTCTCTGGATGGAGTTGTTGCAGTCGTTTCCGCAGCCGGAGAACTTAAATTTAATTTTATAGGGGAGAGCCGGACGGTGAACGTCATCGGTATAATGCCTGAGCACTTTCAGGTGCAGCTTGTGGGTATCATAGCAGGCCATTTCGCAACGTGCCATTCCCACACAGGAGTTGCCTGTTCTTACGCACGCGCCAGCACCGCCAAGGTCCCATCCAAGTGCATTAATTTTATCGAAAAACTCCTGAACTTTTGCGGCAGTGATCCCCTGGAATTGCAGGTTACCGGTCTGTCCGTGCATAGAAATAATACCTGAACCGTATTCTTCCCACAGATCCATTAAAACACGAAGCTCTTTTGTTGTGTAATGAAATCCAGGAGGTGGCTGTACACGAACTGTATGAAATTCCGCAGCTTCGGGCACTCTGTCAGAGATCATGGAGAAACGACTGATAATACCGGCACCGTAGCCAGTTACACCAACCACACCGCCTTTCCAGTATCCCATTTTGGTTTTGTAAGAATACTCCAGTTGATCCAGCACACCCCGAATCATTGGATTTTTTGTTCTTTCACCCAGTTTCTTAAAACCGGAAATAAAACTGGGCCATTCTCCCTTTTCCAGCTCGTTCAGAATCGGGGTATCGTGAAGAAACTTGCCCCCATCTTTGTTCTGCTCTGACATAGTTAGCACTCTCCTATCTTTGCCTGTAGATCATTTTTTTAACTGTTGCGAAACACCCTTTACGGCACCGTCAATATTTACTAAAAGAAACTTATCTTTTGGGCCGCAATGCGGGTCCCCTTTTCACCTGGCATAGGTATATCAGAGACAACGAGGGCGACGCAAAATGTGTGTGAAAAAGGGTCTTTATGGCACCACTGTGGATCAAGTTTTTTTCTCTTTCTTCTGGCAGAATTCCATTTTTTTTTAAAACCCATCCCTGAAAGCGTTCCTCTTATGACTTTTTTCTTAATTTTGAGGCGATTCGATGGCAAGTTGATACTTTCTTTGACCTTTTTCGCATCAAAAACATGATTTTCTGCACTATCTGCAAGAGCGTTATATGGAAAACAAACGCTTTGCGCGATTAATTGCCGGCTACCCTTCTCACTTGCTACAGGCAATCTTTATAAAAAAATCAGCAAATAGCGCAAAAACGGGGTGCGCATTCCGGTAACGTTACCAGATGAATGTCTTCTATAGATATGAAGTTAAAATAAAAAACCCCGGTTCAATGCCCGGGGTCCTTCACTCGGCGTTATCTCGCCGATAAACCATTCCCAATCTTCGTTTATCCTTTCAACTGAGATGTGTCTTTTCCACTCATGCTCAGATTTGTAGTCACGAATGGGTGACCGATTGGGCGGCCACGCAGAATGTTGTTCCAGTAAAGATCACGGAACTTCATTTTGCCCATGTGGTTGATTTTTGTGTCACCCAGCAGGGTAAAGGGTCCGATTACCGGAATCGGGAATTTTCCTGGCAGTGGCTCAATCTTATAGTTGAAGTCAATCAGGAAGGCTTTCTTGAAGCCCGACTCGATGAAGCAATTGGAGTGGCCATCAAATTTTGCTGTTGGCTCTTTTCCATGAATCTCATGCAGCAGGTTCTCCACAACGATGTCACTCATGAAGTGAGCCACTGACCCGGCTTTGGATGTAGGAACGTTGGTCACATCGCCCAGAGCATAAATGGAGTCAGCTTTTTTTGCTTTTAGAGTCTCTTGATCCACAATCACAAAACCGGCACCGGTTCCGAGGCCCGACTCATCCACTACTTCAGCTCCCTGGTTGGGTGGGATAGCTGCCAGAAGATCGTACTGCACTTCCTGACCATCGTGAGACTTCATCACTTTCTTCGAGTGATCCACACTGGCAATGTTGAAGTTGGGGATTACCTTAATGTTTTTCGCTTCCATTGCTTTTGTAAATACAGCGGTAGCGATGGGCTTGGTAAAGGCGCCTGCCAGAGGAGTAGAGAGAACGATCTCTACCTTATCACGAATACCTTTCTGATGGAAATAATAGTCAGCCAGGTACACGAACTCAATGGGTGCAACAGGACACTTGAAGGGAATCTCAGCGATGTTCAACACCAGACGTCCCTTTTCCATTTTCGCAATGGCCTTCTGGAACTCCAGAGCACCGGGCAGATTGTAGAATGTGAACACATTCTTGCCCATAGCATCGCTCATGCCTTCGACGTCTTCCGGATGGATATCGCAACCCAGAGAGATGATCAAGAAATCGTAGTCATGACTTCCATTAGAAGTCTCCACACGCTTTTTTGCATGGTCTATATGCTTGACCTCGCCATTTACAAAATTCACTCCCGCAGGGATGAACTCCTTC
>JBNLFC010000468.1:0-2970 GCA_050305335.1 Leptospirales bacterium | reverse complement strand
ATTTCTGGAGGGCTGGCGCCAGCTCTTCCAGGTCCATAGTCAGGGAGCTGCATTCTAGAGCAGGCAGATTGCCCCATCCGCTGAGGATTTTCTTTGTTTCAAGCATATATTGTGGCCCTACGTCTATGTTCAGTCTTATTATCGAAGACACCCTGGCGATGCAAACGTCCTGTTGGCTCTGTTCGGCGCCGGTTCTAGTCCAGATTCATAGTTACCAGATGGGGATCAAGTTTTTTCATTTCACCCTGCTTTTCCTGTCTCGCATTCCTTTTTGTCTTGTTCCCGGTCGGGTGTTGACATGAGTATGCACTCTTGAGCCGGAGTGGCAGCATTATGGAGTGGAGCGGACATGCAATGGGAAAAAAAGAGGTTGTTGATCAACATGTAGAAGTGGTGGCAGTAGGGGCGCACCCCGATGACGTGGAGATAGCTCTGGGTGGAACACTGGCTCTTCTCTCCAGGCATGGGATCCAGTGTGGCATCATTGATCTGACCAACGCCGAGCCTACGCCTGCCAATGAGAAATATCGCTCTCCCGATGATTTCGACCCGGACTACGATGCAAAGCGTTTATCCGAGGCAGGGGAAGCAGCCCGAATACTCGGAGTAAAGGATCGCATGACTCTGAATCTTCCCAATCGTCGCCTTTTCGACTCCTTTGAATCTAGAGCCGCTCTTGCAACTATCTTTCGCAAATGGCGCCCGTCGGTTGTAATTTCTCTGTACGGTAAAACACCCATGGCCAGCCCAGACCATTATCAGGCGCAGCTGATTACGGAAGGGGCAATATTCTACTCACGGCTGACTAAATGGGAAAAGTATTTTGAAGGAACGCCGGTTCACTCTATCAGAAAAATTCTCTATGCTCCACTACGCGAGACCGGAATTCATCCGGAGGGCGAGGCAGGTAGACTATCCTCCTTTTTTGTGGACGTTAGCGAAGTGATTGAAATCAAGAAAAATGCCATACTTGCCTATCGCTCCCAGTTTCAGGAGCAGGGAAAAGAGCGATTTGTAGAGAGAATAACGGAAAGGAATCGCACCATGGGGGCCATGGCCGGCACGCTTTACGCAGAACACCTGGCCTCTCTTGCTCCTATCGCTTTTAAAGACAGCTCTTTTTTGCGTTAATTGAACATGAATACTCTTGTGGTAATTCCCCTTTATAACGAAGAAACGACAGTGGGAGAGGTTCTTGTCGAGCTGCAGGAATATCATAGTGGAGATGTTCTGGTTGTGGATGACGGTTCCACTGACTCATCTCTCGATGTTGTCTTTGCACTCAACCTCTCTTCAGTGAAGGTTTTGCGACATACCAGCAATAAGGGATATGGACGCTCAATAATAGATGGCTTTCAGTATGCCATGGATCAAGGGTATGATGGTGTCCTAACAATGGATGCCGACGGACAGCATATGGCTCACTGGATCGAGGAATTTGTTGAGGATCTAAAGTCGGTTGATATCGTCTCTGGCTCTCGTTATCTGGAGAGCTCCGGGTATCATTCTGAAGCACCCGCTGACAGGAGACACATCAACCAGAAGATGAGCTGTCTGATTCGTAAAATCACAGACTATCCTGTCACGGATAGTTTCTGCGGTTTCAAAGCATATCGGGTTGATTCTCTACGTTCCCTGACGCTCAGTGAGCCTGGATACGCCATGCCAATGCAGTTCTGGGTTCAGGCTTTTCTTGGAGGGCTAACGTTTCGTGAGAGGCCTGTGGCCAGAATCTACCAGAGCCACCAGCGCTACTTCGGAGATAACCTGGACGATCCTGATGTTCGATGGAATCACTATGTTGAAGTGCTGGCACGGGAACTGACAGAAAATGCCATATCCCTTGATCTGCAGCATCTCATAGATCAGTGTGAGGAGCCCATAGCTCTGAGCTGACAACCTTTAGCTATTTAAATATCCCGGTAAGTCACCGGATGAAAAATTGGTTCGAGAATATCATCGGCTGCCTCACGGAGATGAAAGGTAATCTCGGGAGTTTCTTTTTTTTTCAGGTAACTCTCCTCACCGGTTCCGGTGATGTAATGGGTGCATCCTATCACTGATTGCATCCAGCGGAGACGGTTAGAAGAATGGGGAGAAATCTGTCGTTTTTGCACCTCCTCATGGGGGAGGCGCAGGTACTCGCTACCACCCTGGTGGAGAGTGAACTCTCCTTCTTCCCATTTTGCCCGGACCAGCTCTCCGTGATAGTTCAAATCTACAAAGTATGGTGGATGCAGATCAATGGCTTTGTCTCTGATTTCCGGATCACTGGAGCGGACTACTTTGACTCCTTCCAGAAGACCCATACGACGATAAATGGAGAGGCAGAAGTCAGCTACATTCTCCTCCTGAGTTGCGGCAAAAAGATCGATGTAAGTGGAGTCTGTAAAACGAGGTAATTGACGCAGCATCTTCTCTTTCCACCACGTCGGAACTCTTTTTGCATAGAGCGGGGAGTATTTTTTCTGAATTTTGTTTTCCTGTTCAAAGTTCAGTCTGGCTGTCCGATGGCTGGATCGATCCACCACTTCAACGATGGTCTCTCGGTAGTCGTGATCACTGTCGTGATAGAAGAGAACCACCTCGCCCCCAATCTGGCGGCTGATCCTATGGGCTGTGGCAATTTTATAGTAAAAAAACTTCTTTGGAATAAATCCACAGGGCTGATGCCCCAGAGCTACAACAGGCTTCACCGGTCCATAGAGTCAAACGATTGGCAGATGTCAATCCTCTCACCACAAATAAAGAAACCACTTTACAGCTGTCTCTTGCCATCAAAACTCAAGCTATGCATTTCCCGTCCCCTTTAATGACACGACGTCAGTTCCTTCACTCTTCCGCTGCATTTGCTGGCTACTGCTTTTTGAACTCTTCTCTTTCAGCAGCCACCGACTACGATTTGATTCTTAGAGGTGGCCGCGTGGTAGATGGTAGTGGCGCAGCCTCCTTTGAGGCGGATGTTGCTAT
>JBNLFC010000467.1:0-2982 GCA_050305335.1 Leptospirales bacterium | reverse complement strand
ATTTTTATGAGAGTTGGCTACTTCATCCGCTCAATCCCCGATAGCATTATTCAGGAAATTTTCGGTTCCTGCCCGCATTTACTATTTGCGATAGATCCTTTGATTAGCGCCTGCAGTTTGAAAGACACCATTTCGTGCCATACATGCCTGGGAGCTGCACTAATTTTCTGGATATTCCAGCATATTTTTTTTATTCTAAGAAAAAGCAAAACGACCGGCTAACTATTCTAGGCCGCTTGCAGACCTGAATCAGGCGAGGCAGAGTTAATGGAAGACGCCAATGAAAAACGATTATTTGACATCCTGAATAATAGGGTATTTACATTTGAATTCATTTCCGGCATAGCGGGGGACAGATTATTAACGGTAAGCGAAAATGAAACATTAGGTAAATTATTGAAGGAAGCGGGAGATGATTTTTATGTGAAGCTGCTTTTCTATATTACACATCAGATTTTTTCAGAAAAAGATTCAAAGCTATTATGGGATGAGATCCTGGGTCATAAACAAAGGATTTCCACTGCTCTGGGGAGGAATGTGGAAATCACAGTTGCCACGTTAGACTATCTTACAAACATTAAAAGTGAAATAAAAAAACCGAAATTGATCGGTGAGGCTTTCATTAGTAAAATTGCTCAAATATCTTCCGTTGATCCTTTGACAAAGCTTTACAATCGGCAATATCTATTCTCAAAATTAAATGAAGAATTGATACGATACAGAAGATACGACATGACCTTTTCTATTGTCATGATGGACATAGACGATTTTAAAAAAGTTAATGATTCGTTCGGGCACCAGAAAGGAGATGAAATATTGAATCAAATCGGAACCCTTATGGAGACATCGAAAAGAGAGTTGGACATTTGTGCCAGGTATGGAGGGGAGGAATTCATGATGTTGTTGCCGCATACCTCTTCAAAAGAAGCGCATCCTATTGCGGAACGGTTGAGAGCGACCGTAGAAGATTTTTTTAAATCTGGTTGCAAACTGACAATCAGCATCGGTGTTTCAAACTGTCCCGAAAATTCAACTATATTAAGTGACTTGATTCAGAAGGCAGATCAAAATTTGTATAAATCAAAAAGAATGGGAAAAAACAGAGTAACATGCGAATAATAGCGACTTATTTTGCTGCCGAATCCAGATCTATTATAGATTTCAGACCATTCGTTCGGGACGAACCCAGAGATCATACTCTTCTGCCGTAACATCCCCGAGCTCAACGGCCACCTCCTTCAGAGTTTTTCCATCTCGATAAGCCACTTCCGCGATTTTTGCCGACCTATCGTAACCGATGTGAGGGCTCAAGGCCGTAACCAGCATGAGCGATCGGTGAAGGTTTTCATGGATCCTTTCCTGATTGGGCTGGATCCCTGCGACACAGTGTCTGGCAAAGGAGTTCATAGAATCGGTCAAAAGAGTGATGGAGTTCAGGATATTGTATGCAATCAACGGCTTAAAGACATTCAGTTCAAAATTCCCCGATGCTCCTCCCATGGACAACGCTACATCATTTCCCATTACCTGAGCGGATACCATAGTCATCTGCTCGGCCTGCGTGGGATTGACCTTGCCTGGCATGATTGAAGATCCCGGTTCATTCTGCGGGAGGCTGATCTCACCGATTCCGCTTCGAGGACCGGAAGAAAGCCAGCGAATGTCGTTTGCGATCTTCATCAGGGAAACTGCGAGGGTTTTCAGGACACCGCTCATTTGTACCACAGCATCATGGGCCGCAATGGCCTGAAATTTATTGGGAGCACTGAAAAAAGGAAGCCCTGTCAATTTTGAGATTTCGCCTGCTGTCTGTTTTCCGAAATCGGGATGGGTGTTGAGTCCCGTTCCCACGGCGGTCCCGCCCATGGCCAGACCGTATATCTCTGTTAGCCCGTTTTCGATTCGGATCAGAGCCGATTCCAACTGTCCCACATATCCGGAAAACTCCTGTCCCAGTGTCAGGGGGGTTGCGTCTTGAAGATGGGTACGTCCGATTTTGATGATCGAATTGAATTCCCTTGCTTTCTCTTTCAGAGAGTCTTTGAGATACGTTAACGCGGGGACCAGTCGGGCCTTCATTTCGACTCCTATGGCGATATGCATGGCAGTGGGAAATGTGTCATTGGAAGATTGCCCCAGGTTCACATCATCGTTGGGATGTACAGGGTGTTTCGTTCCCATTGTTCCCCCCGCAATTTCAATGGCACGGTTGGAGATCACCTCGTTTGCATTCATATTGGTCTGAGTGCCAGAGCCCGTCTGCCAGACGCTGAGTGGAAAGTGGTCCTGCAGAGTTCCATCCATGACCTCCTCGGCAGCATGAGCAATCCAGCCACACTTCTCCTCCGATAAAAGGCCCAGACGTGCATTGACCATAGCGGCCGCCTTTTTCAAAAGACCATAGGCCCGGATGAGTTGGTCCGGCATTCTCTCTTTCCCAATCTGAAAATAATAAAGGGACCTCTGGGTCTGGGCTCCCCAGTAGCGCGATCTTTCCACCTGGATTTCTCCCATACTATCGGATTCAGTTCGTGTGCTCATATTCTAATCCTCTTAAATCATAGATTTGCTGCTTTTCTCGGATACCAGATACAAACGTGATTCAGCATTTCAGGCTATGAGCTTTCGCCTGTTCGAAAAGATCGGTTTTTCTCGACATACTTTAAAACCGTCCAGACGTAGGCGGAATGGCTCCAGGTTAGTGGCGATACACAGAGAGGTTTGCCGCTTCCCGGATGAATTTGTTCTGCGAGAACCCCTGAAGGGAGGGCGTTTTTCACGCACCACTCCATGAAAGGGATAGCCTCTTCAAGTGCCTCGCGATTTTCAGCTCTATTTATAAGGAATTCTGCAAGCCAGAGTGTCGATAGGAACCAGGGGTTTCCGGGAATCCCATGGGGACTATCTTCTTTCCGTTGATAAAGATCTCCCTGATACCTGGCGCATCCCTCTATGGGACTCTTCAACCATAATTCATCGTGT